>NZ_AKIF01000007.1 GCF_000269905.1 Alkalibacillus haloalkaliphilus C5 | reverse complement strand
CACAAATCAAGGTGGAGTAGGATTAGGTTATATGACAGAATCTATGCTTAAAGAGATCCACCGACACATGGTCGAAGAGTTCGTAAAAGCAGGTGCACATATAAAAGAAGTGAAAGCTTGCACCCATAAACCACATGAAGATTGCGAATGTCGTAAACCAAAACCAGGAATGTTAAACACTTTAATTAAAAAACATCATATAGACAGAAGACAAAGTTTTATGATTGGTGACCGTGAAGTTGATATCGAAGCTGGCTATGCTGCACAAGTTACAAGCCTTATGGTGGCTAATGAATCATCACAAGCTAAGTTCTTTTTTAAAGATTTACCCGAAGCAGTCAATTGGATTTGTGAAAATAACTAACTCTACCATAAACACTCGATGTTTTCGAGGGTTTTATTTTCCGTTTTCAATTGGATAATTATGTTAAAATGGACACACATTTTAAATCTAGGGGGAATTGATATGTCTCAAAACGAAGAGCCAAAAAAGTTCAACAAAATTGAGGCCGAACAATTAAATATTGTCGACAAAAACGGAAAAGTAAAGCTTTCTTTATTTAATCAAGATCACATCCCACCAGCTATTATAGATGGTGACGACATTTTACCAGGTCATCGACAAAATGAACCGATCTCCGGATTAATGTTTTACAACTCAGAAGGTGATGAATGTGGTGGTTTAGTATATGGGAATGAAATTAGAGAAGATGGAAGTTACGAAGCTGGTGCATCATTGACTTTTGACCAATATAAGCAAGACCAAGTAGTCCAAATGAGTTATAATGACCGCAATGGTGAACGAAGTTACGGCTTTTCTGTATTTGACCGACCAGAACAAGGCCTAAAAGAGACAATCGAAAAACATGAGGAAATAAAAAACTCCAACCTTTCTGATGATGAAAAAGATGAAGCTACTAAACAACTTTTTGAAGGTAATGTTCCTCGTGCACAAATGGGGAAAAGCACAAAAGGTGATGTTTCAGTCAAATTAATGGACAGCAAAGGTAACCAACGCATTAGAATGGTCGTTGACGAGCATGATGTTCCTAAAATTGAATTCCTCGATGAAAACGGGAATGTAACCTATCAACTCCCACCTAACGAATAATTAGATCAAAAAAGAGATACATATTCTCGTATCTCTTTTTACTTCCCTATAAACATTTGCGTCCAATACGTTTGGTGACCATCTTGAACATACCCAACTCCAAGATGAGTAAACGAATCGCTTAATATATTAGCTCGATGGCCATCACTGTTCATCCAACCATCCATCACTTGCTCTGGTGAGCGCTGACCCATTGCGATGTTCTCACCTGCCGCCATATACTGCAAGCCGAATTCGTCCATCATGTCAAAAGGAGAGCCATAAGTTGGTGATTGGTGGTCAAAGTAGTTGTTAACTGCCATATCACGTGATTTCTCGCGCGCAACGACACTAGCCTCTTCGGAGAACTCTACAGGTTCAAGACCTTCCTTTTCACGCTCTTCATTAACTAATGCGTGCACTTCTTTTTCAAACTCTTGCGGCGTAAAGTCTTCTGTATCAACTTGACTTTCCGGTTGATAACCTTCAAGTTGACTTGGGTTAAATACAGGAGATGCTTCACGATCACCTTGACTTATTTGCGAAAGTGTAACTGCAATGTGATCAAACGTTTCTACAACTGATCCAATCATTTGTTGAACGTCGACTTCAGACATTCTCCCTTTAAAGTCATCAACGACACCTTCTATTGTTATCCCTTCCTCTACTTCTTCTTCATCAGTAGCCTCTTGACTGAAAAACTCTCCAACAGGGAATAAATATAATGCACCGAAAATAATCGCCACGAGTAAAATCGCTCTAATCATATAGCTCGTTCCTTCCTTGATGAACTTCTACTATTTTTATTATAGTACGGATACTATCATAATGAACAATAAATCACCTTTATAAACGACATGTAATTTTTTCAATATTAATTTATTCCGAACACAAGTATAAAAAAACGATCCTTCGAAAAGAATCGTCTTAAGTATTGATTAATAAAGTCATGTTATTTGTTCTTGCTTTTCAAGTAATTTGACGTTACTTACTTTTATTTTTCAATAGTTCCTCTACTGCAGGTCTGAGCGTGGACAAAGGTGCTATTACTTTTCTCCTCTTTCACTAATTAAATTCAACTAATATCCCGTTTCCAACATCTCTATAATTCAAAAATAATAACCCGTCTTCGTCTTTATTGGCAGGGATTTCGAATGTTAACGTCCCTATCATCTTTCCATCACGTATGCCTTTTAACCATCGCTCTTCTTCCCAACCGATAACATCTTTCAAATTCACTTCAGTCGGTGGATATTGATCGTCAGAAACCAAGAGATGGAAATGTCGCTGTGGCCTCATTCCATAGGTCGCTTGATCGAGTATTTCAAATTCAAAATCGATGGAAACTTTTTTCAGGTCGGTTCCTTCGATAGTTTCTTCGTGTGTTCTCTCTACGGAATAGGAGAGTACACCATATCCTACTTCCCGACTGTTTTGCCCCTCTTCTAAAACTAAATGATAATCTTCGTATTGCGAACTCACAGTCTCACTTTGCGTCTCTGTTACCTCATTACTCTCATCCTCCTCTTCTCTTTCACTTACTTCTCCCACTGTAGGCGAATATTCTGATTCGTAATCCGTTGGGTGGTTACTGGAGGTCTCAATATTTGGAGCGACTTGAACCATCGCAAATAAGAATGTGCCAAGTAAAGCAATAGCCGTAGCCCCAAGCCCCCATTTCATCCGTTTTTCAATGACTTTTCGATTCGTGACACTTCCTTGTATGCCTTGATTCGGAAGAATACGAACTGCCCGCTCCGCCGGTATAATGGTTCCGATCAACCCAACTACTACTGGTATCAAGCCGGTTAATATGATGAACCCAAGCTCTCCAACAGGAAATTCACCATAGATCCAATAGATTGTGAGGACCACACCAACCATACTCACAATCGATGCACAAAGCCCGCTATACATCCCTTCTGCTAATATTAATCCTCGGATGCGACTACTCCTCCAGCCGATTGCTTGTAGTAGCGAAATTTCTTCGCTCCGTTCCGAGACATTTTGCCAAATAATTTCAGCGGTGGTTAAAATCGCGATAATCAAAGAAATGACAATCGCCACATAATGGGTCGGACCGACTTCCAACGCGACATATTCTCCCAATAAGGAGGTATACATGACTCCCCTCAATTGAAAGGTAATGTATAGGAACAGTCCTAATAATGCAGTCGGTAATGCAATCGAAATAATGGACAGTAAACTACGCTTCCATTTCCCAACAAAGTGGCTCCACGCATGGTAAGAAGGCCTCTGGTTCGAAACATTCGTTTACTTGTTTTACTGATCTCCCCACTTTGGATCGCTTCATACGGGCGAATGCGTTTGGTCATCCAAATCGGCACGACAGCTCCTAACAGATAAATCAGGAACCCAAATAACCCGGTCATCACAAACCGATCGATCGAGATGCTGGAGGTGCTATTCATGTATACAAATCCGAGCATCATCCAGGACGTGAGTGCGACAAACAGACCGACAATGATGGATTCGAACAATAATAACTTACTTATTTGCGAGGGCCGCCAGCCAATCGATAGTAGAACTGCAAACTCCTTTCGCCGGCTTAACAGGGAGACGATCCCTGATGACCATACATATACGACCGCGACAATCATTACACTGGCCAATATGCTTGTAAAACTCATCTTCGTTTCGCGGAATATCGAAATGGATGAACCAATATTGACCCAGGGCTGTTGGAGCCATCCAAGTGCTTCTTGATCATTCACTTCGGGCACATATGTGAGCGCCAGTTGAGGAGAGGATCCTAATGTAATGTCAGTGATTAACCCGGTTTGATTTTCAATCTCAGATGCGACTTGTTCTAAGATTTCTTGGCTCTCTTCACCCATATCCGTCACACCTGTGACCTTCACTCGAATAGCTGATATCGGTTCGTCATGACCAATCAGTTCTTCAGCCGCTTCAATCGTGGTTAACATACCTGGTGGATCCGTTAAAAAGCTATAGGGATCCCCGTTTGGCTTCAATTGTTGTGGGGGATTCACAGGTTGGCCGTCACCATCCATCACCAATTCTGCCGAGGCTGGTCGGTATGTTTCCATCGGTAATTCACTCGTTGGATCCTGTGAAATAGTTAACTGGCTGGAGTCATAGAATCCGATCCAATCAGGCTTAATTCTAGGGAGTTCTGTATACGTTTCTGCTACTAAACCGGGTTCCCGGAATGATTCCTGATTCGCGTATGCTCCCATGACATCCTCACCGTTTTGAACTGGTTCAAGCTGATAGCTATAAGGCCAACGGTTCGCATAAGGGCTTCCGATTTCCTCGTAATTCAACTGGCTGGATTGAAACACAATCCCTGTGACACCTTCCTGTTGGGCTTGTGTTTGTGCTTCATCAGGCTCATCTTCAGATTGTTCTTCGTGTTCAATCACTTTACCCGTTTCCCAATCAACCCCTGTCATCTCACTAATGAAAGCATGAAAAGCTTCTTCACCGGTATAGGTGGATCGATGATGCTCAGAACCATCTACTGTATGTAAATAGTCCTGTCCGCCACTGTTTTTCACCTCTTCCATCAATTCATCAGCGTTCTGATCGTTGATGGGTAAATCCAGACGTTCGTATGTGATATCAACTGTTTTATCGACAAACGCATGGTTATTCACGATAATAGGAAATTCGTGATACCCTTTATTTTCATTAAAATAGTAACCATCTGTGTCTTTAAAAAACCGACTTGATCCCCGATCTAAGATGGCTTCATCAAGACCAATCAATTTCGCTTCCTGTTCTGGATCGATTCCTGCTAGTAATGATAAATTATGTACGCTCAGGTCGAAATTAGGTGCGCCTACGCCATACTCAGAGCCCTTGTCTAAAATGTCCCACACATTATAAGGGAAGTAGTATCTGCTAATTTCTTCTTCAATTCCTATTCCATTATTGACTGAAACCGTTTGAGTTTTTCGATAAATGCCTTCTTCCTCTAATTCGACAGACCCGAAATCCGTTTCATAGTCGGCATACCCAATCACGGCGATGGGTGCTGCCACCTCAATGCCAGATATTTCTTTGATCGCTTCATATTGATCCACGCTGATTCCGCCATTTAGCCCGCTCAAATAGTTGGGTTCTAGCAATTCTTTTTCTTCCGTTACACTGCGGGAACCTTCTGGCCGAACAACAATATCATAAGAGGCACTCCACTGATTTTGTAAGGAATCAACGATGGTTCCTCTATTCGAATCCGAAAGACCAATTAAGTAAGTCAACCCAGCACTGATGATAAACGCGCCAATTAATAACAAAATCAGTCGTTCTTTCTTCCGCCACCAATTTTGCCAAATAAATCGTATCATAAGGAAACACCCACTTGATCCGATTGAACGGATCCATCTTTCATTGTAATGATTCGGTTGGCTTTAGATGCTAGGGTTGCATCATGCGTGACAAAAATTACCCCACACCCTTCCTCTTGATTCAGCTGCTTCAATAACTCAAAGATAAGTTCTCCAGTTTCAGAGTCGAGGTTCCCAGTTGGTTCATCCGCCAGTAGCCAGCTCGGTTTGTGCACAATCGCACGAGCAATCGCTACCCGTTGTTGTTGACCACCAGATAATTGTGAGGGCAGCGAATTCACCTTATCCTCTAATCCCACTTGTGCTAACACTTCTTTTGCCCGCTGTTGCTTGTTATAAGTTACTTTTCTTGAGAATAACGGAGTTAACACATTTTCAATAGCCGTGAGTGTAGGAAGCAAATGAAACTGCTGAAAAATAAATCCGATTTCTTCAAAGCGGAAATCGGCGATTTTATTTTTGCGTTTCTTTAAAATCTCTTCACCATCATAGGTAATTTTGCCGTTTGTCGGTTGATCCAACGTCCCCAACAAACTCAGCAAGGTCGACTTGCCTGATCCAGAGGGTCCAATAATAGATGTGAATTCGCCGATATCAAACGATAAATTGTTTTCATTTAGTGCCGAAGTTTGTACTCCATCTCCCCTGTACACCTTTTCTACATTAAAAAAGTTTATCTTGCGAATCATGTAATCCTCCTTGTTAAGCTCATTCCACTATAAATAATTTCAGGTGAACTACCGCCTCTCCAAAACCACATTTCTCTTTTGGACAGTTGTGCTAAATCCTGCCTAGTTTTTCTACCACCTTCTTCATTCATCTGTTCCACCTCATTTTTCAAAAAAATTCCAACTATTAAATATATATTAACATAGTTAGTTTGGCATGAGTTAAAGAAACTAATAAATTAACAGCGTAAATGATCAATGGAGTTAGACAAAAATAAAAAAGCTGGACCTTATTTTCATAATAAAGGTCCAGCTTTTTGCTTTAATTAATCAATAATGGAGCATGTCGGGCTCGAACCGACGACCTTCGCGCTGCCAGCACGACGCTCTCCCAACTGAGCTAATGCCCCTTTCGAAATAATTACGAAAACATTATATCATAATTATTTTTTTAACCTCAATGGACATTATAGTCACTCTTCTCTTGTTGTTCAGGCTGCATACTCCAATATTGAACATGTGGCAAACGATAGTAAATCCAATATTCCTTAACCATCGTAACACTTACGAATGATACTAAAGACCAATCAATATCTTTAAGCATATGAACCCTCCCATATACTTCTCATACCCTCCTTAAAAATTATGTAACAGAAGGCTTGTCATATAACGAGTATTAATTTTGTAAAGTAGTACACGTTAATATATGACAGAAATTTCAATGAGGTGATGATTATGACAAAAAAGATTAATCTTCTAATTGGTTCAGCACTCGTTGTATTATTAACGACAGTTGGACTGCTGACAACACAAGTAGGTGCAGAAGAGTCTGAAGTAAATGAAGATGTTGAACTAACAGAAGAACAACGAGCAGAGATTGAAGCTCTACATCACAATGCTTTTGAACAACATAAAGTCATTATTGAGAAGTATGTAGAGTACGGGGTTTTCACTGAAGACAAAGGTGACAAAATGAAGTCTTATTTGGATGAACGATTTGAAAAACTAAAGGAAAACGACTTCATTCCAAAGATGGACCACAAGCAACATAAGAAAAAGAAAGACGACAATGACTCATACTTTCACAACCACCAAGGCTTTCATGCTTTGGTGGTGTTTTGTTAGATATACAATCATACTTGCATTTAGCAAAGCATAAAATGGTCATGAGATAAGGAGTGATCTTATGACCATCAGACGAGGGACACATATTATACATACTGTAAGACCTGGTGACTCAGTCTTTTATTTAGCGCAAAGATACGATAGTGAGATTGATGCTATAGTCGAAGCTAATGGGCTATACCCACCATTCAATGAATTGTATATGCTAGAACCTGGTCAAGTACTTGTTATTCCAAAGACCATAGCTACTGAAATTGAAAACTATTATGTAGTTCAGTATGGAGACACCATTGGACAATTAGCAAATCGTTTCAATGTTGAGCCAGAACTATTAAGTGGTATAAACCGAACGATACACAATCCTAATTATCTGGATGCTAATCAGCAAATCTTTCTACCGTCTTTCATCTATGAAGTAGAACGTGGCGATACACTAGCTAACATTTCTCAAAGAACTGGTGTACCAATTGAAACGATTTTACGAGCTAATTTCAATCGATTGGCTATTTCTGAAGATGTTATTTATGAAGGGATTCAAATCATCATTCCGTTGCCAAACTCAGAGAATATTGTCGTGTTACTCCCTCTTCCTGGTACAGAAATTCATGATGGTGCTACTCTAGAAGGATTCGCCCGGACTTTTGAAGGAAACGTTTTATACCGTCTCGTTGATGCTAATAATACCGTTGTAACTGAAGAATCTTTTACAACTACTAGATATGGGGCACCTTCATATAGTCAGTTTCTAGATCAAATCGAATTTGACAGAGAGCCCACTAGTCCTTTAGGTGAATTACAAGTTTACTCTCGTAGTGCTCAAGATGGGTCAATCCAAGACCTAGTGCAAGTTCGTGTATGGTTTAACTCTTAATACAATAAAGGCAGCCAAATTAATGGCTGCCTTTTCCTTCTATATAGAGAGCTTATTGTGCTTTAAACATTTGTGTCCAATACGTTGAACCATTTCCTTCAACATATCCAACACCAATGTGTGTGAACTGATCACTTAAAATGTTTTCACGGTGACCATCGCTGTTCATCCACCCTTGCATCACTGCCTCAGGTGAACGTTGACCCATCGCAATGTTTTCACCTGCTGTGCGATAATCAACACCATAATGGTCCATCATGTCAAATGGAGAACCATAAGTCGGTGATTGGTGACTGAAATAGTTTTCATCAGCCATATCTTGTGACTTCGCACGCGCAACATCACTAAGTTCTCCTGATAACTCTAACGGTTGTAAACCTCTTTGTTCTCTCTCTTCATTCACTAAGTTCACAACTTGTTGTTCAAATTCATGAACATCATTATTTGACGAATCATCATTTGTGCTTTCTTCTTGATTTGATTCGTTATTTTCTGTTTCTTGTTCTGGTTCATTAGCATCCTCTGTTGGTTCTTGAGGCTGTTCAACCGGTTCTGTCGGTTCATTTACTTCCTCTTCCTCTTGCTCTGTCGGCTGTTGGTTCCAGTTAAAGTCCCACTCTAATTGATCAAAGAAACTATTAATCTCTTGAATATTAAACTCTAGAGATTGTTGGTTACTTTGACTTTTAACTTCATAAGTGATTTCGTAAGGACTTGTGCTTTCATCTGCTTGTACAGGTCCAACAACTAACACCGCAGATACAACAATTGCTGCTAATGTTAATAATACTGGTCTTAACATATTTGAATTACCCTCCTATGTTATTGACCCCCAACTCACATTATCACGGTTATTCTTTTTATTCTCAATAGTTTAGTCAATTCCAATTAATAGCAAGAAGAAACAAAAGCTAAACCCTCTGCACCACAGCGGGTTTAGCTTTTTTGTTAATTTAAACCAAATAGTATTACTTCCGTGTTGACCAAATTAAAACGAACAACCAGCCTAATAATGTCCAACCAATTGTTAGATTTAAAGTAATAATCCACGCCTTATACTGATGTTGATGTTTAACAGCCATCAATGTTGGAGTTAAGTATAGAAGCAAAACAAATAGTGAGAAAATCGCCATCACAATAAATAGAGCTAACGTTTCCAAAAATCATCGCTTCCTTTTTCACATCCTCTTTTGTCCATTTAAACAAATCTAATCCTTAATTTCTACCACTTTGAAGTGAAGTTTGGGTATGAATTTGTTAAAAACGCCAAGTCTATAGGAGAGACCATTTGAAAGGTTGAACTCTATGAACAAAATATTTTTCCTCATCGTGTTAATTGGCGTTCCTTCATCAGCTGCTGGAGCTATACTTGGCTGGGATCCGACATGGATGTTCGGCGTATATAGTATTACTATTTTAGGATTAGCATCTTACATCGGGCGTTCAACTGACAGCTTATCAGTCATTGCTGGACCACGAATTGGCGGACTTTTAAGCGTGACGTTTGGTAATGCTGTTGAACTAACCATCTCTATATTTGCTTTAATGGCTGGATATTTACATATTGTTTTAGCATCTTTAACCGGTGCCGTTATTAGTAACTTATTACTTGTTGCAGGTACGTCTTTCTTTATAGGCGGAATTAAATATAAGCGCCAACAATTCAATATTTATGATGCGAGACACAATATTGGATTACTCATGTTTTCTGTCGTCGTATCTTTTGTTTTCCCTTTCATTTTCTCTGGAAAGATTAGTGATGATGAAATATTGTGGCTAAGTGGTGGAATTGCCATCATCATGCTGCTCTTATATTTTTCAGCATTATTTTTTAGACTTGTGACTCACAGAGGGGTTTACGCTGAACAGGAAGACTCAGGGCAAGAACAAGAAACACCTGAATGGGGCAAATGGAAATCAATTATTATATTAGCTGCATCTGCAATCACCGTTGCCCTTGTTAGTGACCAATTAGTTGATACGTTTGAAGATGTGGCCGAGTCCTTCGGTTGGAGTGAAGTATTTATCGGAATCATTATCGTTGCGATTATTGGTAACTTCGCTGAAAACATCGCTGCAATCTATATGGCATTACAAAATAAAATTAATGTGTCAGTGGAAATTGCAGTCGGGTCAACATTACAAATTGCGATGTTCGTTACACCGATTTTAGTATTGTTATCCTTTATGTTTGCTACACCAATGCCACTCGTATTTCCAACAGAAGCTTTAATCTCGATGTTGCTCTCAGTTTCTTAGCAACTTTTATTATTAATGATGGTGACACAAACTGGTTTAAAGGTTTGACACTTATGTCTGCGTACATCATTATTGCAATCGGTTTTTACTTTATTTAAGATGGAGAAAAGCTTTCATAAGGGGGAGATGTACATGTTAAAAACATTTCATTTAAACACTAGTAACCATGACCAAATGATTGATGTTACGGATGAAGTTGATGGTTGGATTCGTGAAGAAGGTCTTAAAGAAGGCATAATCGTTGTCTCATCTCTGCATACAACAGCTGGTTTTACGGTTAATGAAAATGCTGATCCTGATGTTAAAACTGACATGCTAAGACGGTTCCGTGAGGCCTATCCATGGGATGACCCACAAGATCGACATATGGAAGGCAACACGGCTGCCCATATGAAAACGAGTACTGTTGGCCATTCGCAAACGTTAATTATTGAAAATGGAAGACTCGCTATCGGTACTTGGCAAGGGTTATATTTTTGCGAGTTTGATGGGCCAAGGCAACGCAAGTTTATAGCAAAAGTCATACAATAAATAAAGCAGGCTCTTGAAACGATCTCAGGAGCCTGCTTGTTCTTTCTTTGCCTCTTCAACGACCCTGTCTAAAAACTCTTGGACGACTTGATCATTTTTGCTAGTAGGCGCAAGCTTAATAAACAACTTCCCAAACCAATTTATTCCCCGATTAACGCCTTCATACGTCAATAACGATTCAGTACTTCCCTTTGTAATCACCGTATAAGATGTCTCAATATTAAATGCTTTGCCGATATTGAAGGTGACCTTTAAATATTTATAGTCTTCTTCATCTTCATGAGCAATTGTTTCAACTACATAAGTTTCCACACGTTTACCTTCTTGATAAGATTGTCTATACTTAGAACCTACTTCACCTGCATCACCTTCGATCAACTCATGCCCGACAACTTTCGGCATAATACGGTGCAATTGATCAGGCTGAAATAACTTCCACACAGTCTCGATGTTAGTAGGAACTCGTCTTTTTTCCTTCCAAGTTAACATGTCAACACCTCATTTCCTTTACTACTATCATTTTGACATACATTGTTAAAAATACAATAACCTACAGAGACTAAAAGGTTTAAAATGTTGCCATGACGAATACTACCTATAAAGGTGGGATATGATGAAAATACGTGAAGCTAATCTTTCAGATGCTAGTGGAATTGGTAAAGTTCATGTTAATAGTTGGAGAACGACATATAAAGGGATTGTTCCAGACGAGTATTTAAATAACATGACTTATGAAAAAAGAGCTAAACTTTGGGAACAAAACATGTCGGCTCAAGACCAATATATTATCGTTGCAGAGAGCGATTCAGGTCAGATTGTAGGTTTCGCTAGTGGGGGTAAAAGGGAAACTAATGTACATGAGAATGCTGGTGATTTAACATCCATTTACATTCTTGAAGAATTTCAAGGACAAGGTGTTGGCACACAGCTAATGAAAGAGATGTTCGCCTACTTTAGAACAGTTGGTTACGATACAATCTTCGTAGAAGTGTTAAAAAGTAATGAAACGAAATTTTTCTACGAAGCTTTCGGAGCAGTCCAGCACGAAGCGAAGACGATTACAATTCAAGGAAAGGAATTAGACTTATTAATCTATAAATGGACGGAAATTTAATAACTTTTTAATAGAAAACGGGCGAAACAATTGAACAATACTTAATAGATTTAATAAGTTATTACTAGAAGTAGCAAAATACGTACTAGGACCCGAGGTGATTTCCATGACTAAAAACATATACATCGTTAGACATTGCAAAGCTGAAGGTCAAGAACCGCAGGCACAATTAACAACATTAGGTGAAATGCAAGCGCGTGAACTTGTCGAATTCTTTAAGGACTATCAAATCGACCGAATCGTTTCTAGCCCATATATTCGAGCAGTAGGAACGATTGAACCTTATGCTCAGAAACATAACATGCCGATTGAAATCGACAGGCGAATTGCTGAACGTCTAATGAGTAAACAGCTTTTATCTTCATGGATGGATCAGTTGGTAAGTCAGTTTCCACTATCTGACCTAAATGTAATCGATCGGATTACATCAGATGATAAAAGGACTCGAGCCGTTCAAGCTATTCAAGATATTGAGAAGCGTGATGAGAAGAACACCGTCGTCATCTCCCATGGTGGTGTCATTCCTTTAATACTAGACCACTTTGATTCCGGCTCTCGCTTCCACAGGTTAACAAATCCCGACGTCCATTTGTTAACACTTGATGGAAAACGAACAACAGTGAACAGAATATGGGTTCCGTAACTTACCTGAGGAGAGGGGGGATTCCCTCTCCTTTTTATGTGCGTTTATTCCTCTTACTTTTAAACAAACAGCGAATCCATTCACCTGACAGTGGTTCACTTTCATAACGAGGCAAAACATGCAAATGAGCGTGAAAAATATACTGTCCCCCAACCTCTCCACAATTCCAAACTATGTGATACGCCCATTCTCGAACGACTTGATATATTGTTTAGTATCTTTATGGGTTAATCGTTCACAAACCTGTACATATGTTAAAAAGGTCACTTCTGCAATTTCACGGTCTTTTAGTACTAAATCTGAGTCATAACCAAAATATTCAACAAGAAACATGGTTGTCTCTTGCTTTTTCCACCCTGTTTGCTCTTGAAAACTTTCTTCAAACGAAAAGCAAATCTTATCATCAAATTGTTTAATAACCCTATACTGAGTTGACCCAGTCTCTTGTTCCAACTCCCTCAATATAGCGTGTTCTAAACTAAGGTCATTTTGCTCGACGCCACCTTTTGGGAGATCCCATTCACCTTCCATTAAACTACCCTTTTCAAGAGCACTGACTTTAACTTTATGGACTAATAAAAACTCATTTCCTTTATAAACAATTGCACCAACTGCTTTTCTAATCATTTAAGTAAACTTTCTCTAACTTAGCACCCGCACTTGACTCACAAAGAGACTTGAAGATGGAGATACTTTTGAAAAAGCACTCATCGTAATTTTCTCCATCAACACTCCATGAAGTTGCCAACACGGCATGACTATATCCCCATAAAAGTAATCGTTCATAGCTAATATTTAATTTTGACATAAAAATTTCAGTTCTTTTTTTGATTATTTCATATGCTTCCTGCTCAGGAAGCTTGTTTAACATATATTGAATCAAATAGCAATCCAGTTCCCGTTCACACTTTTTAGAACATTATAGTGATGAAAGTCGCCATGTAACAAATACTGCTTTTTAGTTGTTTTATTTAGATAAGAGAAGATCGTTAAAGCCAACCTCAATTCATCTCTTGAAATAGGTCCCAAACCATTAGGATTCTTTTCTACAATTCTTTTAAAATTTTGCTCTCTTGATGTCACAGTAGGTATGAATCGTGTTTGTTTTGGTGGTTCTTTATGTAATTTGTTAATAACATCCGCAGCAATTTCGCAAGCTTCTTCATCTTCTAATACATCTACCAAATAAGTCCCAGGATTTATTTTTTCTAAGAGGAATAAGCCATAATCTTCATCCCAGTCAACTAACTGAACCATTCCTTTTCCTTCAAACAATTGAAGTGCTTCCAATTCATTCATAAACCCTTCGCCAGGTATACAAATCTTTACGACGAGTTCTTTTCCCATTCTAGTTACTGCAGGGGCAACATAGTTAATGGATAATGAATATGGTTTTTTAACCGTAATTGACCACTTCTGCTCACAATAGTTAATTAAATCAGGCAACTTACGAAGCCATGCTTCACCTTCATCAGGGAAATAATGATTTACACTCTTTACGAAAAGTCCTTGTAATTTTTCCATACGTAACCACCTTTATTGATTTTCATTAGAAATTTACTGTAAATTCCTAAAAGTTTATGTATAATAATTAGAAATACCTTTCGGGAGATGAGTTCATGAAGATTGAAGATGTTTATAGTGACTTCCCTACACTAGAAACCGATCGTTTAAAAATTAGAAAGCTAACAATGGATGATGTTGAAGACATCCATAAATACACTTCTAAAGATGAAGTGTCTCAATATGTTAGTTGGAACACCCACCAATCCCTCGATGATACGAAAGACTTTGTTCAGTTTGCTTTAGATCAATATCAAAACCATGACGTTGCACCTTTTGGAATTGAACTTAAAGATACTAAGAAGATCATTGGAACCGTCGACTACATTTGGTGGAAACCAGCACATCAGAAAGCTGAAATTGGCTACGTTCTTTCTAATCAATATTGGGGTAACGGAATTATGACTGAAGCAGTTCAAGCGTTGATTAAGTTTGGCTTTGAAAATATGGACCTTGTACGTATTGAAGCTAGATGTTTTGCCGAAAACAAAGGTTCAGAACGCGTCATGCAAAAAGTTGGCATGACTTATGAAGGAACATTAAGGAAAAGTATGTTCGTCAAAGGTCATTATAAAGATTTAAAAATGTATGCCATTTTAAAAGAAGACTATGAATCTATGACAAAATAAGTTTCGGTAAAGTAAGTTATAAATCTCTTTTAAACACGTAACTTACTTTATCGTAACCCATCTTCTCTTCATAAAAACGGTGCGCGTCTGTACGACTTAACCAGATGACAGAGCGACACTTTCATATCCATGTTCCTTAGCCCATTTTTGAACATAATCAAGCAACATTTCTCCATAACCTTTTGAACGCTTATTAGTGTCAGTCACTAAGTCACACACCCAAACAAACCGGCCATAGTAAAGCGTAATCATCGGCTTAAAACCTACAACGGCTACCATCTCTCCTTGATCATACAAAGCAGCCATTTGGTATTGATCATATTGTTGCGCATCCTCTACTAAATCCAAATATGTATACACATCCAAGTGTGTTCTTAATTGATTCATAATCGGGAAAGCTTTTGCTAGTTCTTCTTTCGATTTAAGAGTTTTAATGGTTAATTGATTCAAACTGTATTCACCTTGCTTTCTAATTTCTCTAAAATGACATTAACTAATACTTCTAAAGGTTTTGTCCCATCGACAATCATGTCTGAATTTTCTTTAACATACTCCATCGCCCAAAATGCTTCTCGTCCATATTTTAAATAAAACTTTAGATCACCCATAACCTCCGAAACTGTTTGCCCTTCAAAATCCCTAACCATCCGCCGTGCCAGCGCCACATCAAGTGGTGTGTCTATATAAATAGCAAGGTCTATATAGGTTTTCATTTGTTCATTCAAATAGGCGAAAGGAAAATCTAATATAAGATATTTAACTTGTTCCCTTTCAATAATCGACTGGATATCATGAACTAAAGGGGTTAGAATCCAAACATTATAATTAGCACCATCATGAACCCACTTAACTAGATTGCTAGGAGCGCCTTCAAATTCATAATCATCAAAATATAACGCTTCTGATTCCGGTAAATTCTCTATCAATTGGTTCGTAATCGTCGTTTTACCACCACCTGATACTGCGGCAATAGAGACGATAAAAGGCTTCTTGTTCATCTCATACCTCTCTTCATAACTTTTTCATCAATTCTTCTTTATGCAATTCAATATAATTCAATAACTTAAATTGATCTAACTCGATCATCCAAAGCAACCGATTCGCTTCTCGATACGCTAGATTGTACAAATCTTCATCTATCATGCCATGAGCAAATGCGTCCTGGAGTTCATCCTCATCTAACAAAAATACTTGACCGTTAGGCAAAACGACTATATCCAAAAATAAATCATCATAATATGGAACCGCATTCTCTATACCATTCCTTAGCGATAAATCGATATACCATTGAATCACTTCACCTTTTCCGTTAAACATTGTTGTAACTGTGAAATGCTGTCCTTCCGGAAAGTGCTGTAACCATATATACCCATTATCAACAATACAAATTTCACGACCTCCATAAGAAACATCAAGCGGTTCAGAAACTTGGTTAATTTTTAGTAAAGTTACATACCCTTTAAAATAATCGTCATCAAAATATGATTGCGTATAGTCTCTGTCTTTTACCCTCGACCACTCGGAGCGATCAGCATACCTTCTCTTCAACACCTATTTAACCTCTCCCCAATTGCTAAAGTCACTCTCTACCTTATTCGACAAATCGTGTTCTATTTCCTTGAAGGTGGACTTGAAAATAAATAAGTGCTTGTAAGTTTTTTTGGCGCTCGTGAAATTTATTTGGCGTTCGCGGCACCTTTTTTGGCGCTCACGTAATTTATTTGGCGTGCGTTCGAGAGATTTTATCAGCGCTCGTAAACTTTTATCAGCGTTCATGAAGATTTATCGGCGCTCACGAATTTTTATCAGCACTCACAATTTTTTATCAGCGTTCACACCAAAATATCAGCGCTCAATACTTAAGTTGCAGCCACAGCTGATCGCGGAGCCCTAGACTGATACCATTGGTAAAATAAAATAACAATAATAACCGCATCGATGACGTCCCCGCCATAGTACATCAGCATCCCCCCACTTTGCGCCTCATGAATTGGTACACCAGCAGGAGGATAAGCATAAATTTGCTTCGATAAAATACCGTGACCGGCTAAAGCAAAAATAAAGACAATCGTCCGGTACATATAAGTTCTTCGATGAGGTACTGGATCTATATAAATTAGCGAAATCGTAAATAAATAACCTGCTAAAAACACGTGCATATGAATGATCAAATGAAGTAACAACGACTCATGCATCGCCATATATAATTCCGTACGATAAAGAACCCATAGACCACCAATGTTTAGAATTGAAGCAACGATTGGGTCAGTAAAGAAACCGACGATCTTTAACCTCAAAATTCGTGTTAATCGCTTAGCATTTTTAACAGACAACGCACGCAAAAGTAATGTCATAGGAGCAGATAAGGCAATTAATAAGGGGGCTAACATACCAAGTAACAAATGCCCAAGCATATGGTAAGTGAAATCCATATGTGCCTTTACAGCAAGTGGACCAATAACAGAGATTAATGCTAAGCAAATCCCTACAATCATAAAAACTGTACGGTAAATTGCCCACCCTCTTCCACGTCGATTTGAAACAACCAATGCTATTATGTAAAGTATTAGAGCCACAACAAAAGGAATAGCTAATAAAATTTGTGAGAACACCCCTCCCACATCTGTCAAAGAACTTGTATGTTCATAATGCTGATGATTCATACAGCCTCTTCCCCTCGGTCTTTTTTACTAGCCCTTCTAAGCATCACAATTCCAATAATAATCATAACCGCGGCTGATATATTCCATACAAGATCATAAATTATGACATTGTCTACATACCTAATTTGATGAATACGTAAAATTTTGTGCTGAATAATCCCATCATAGAGCTGAAATGCTCCAGCTCCTAGTATAACCCCGCCCCAAAAACGTAACGAATTAAAACCTTTACGCCTTTTTATATCTGCTAATAAAAAAAGGCCGCCAATAGTCGCAAACCAACCAAATGCACCAAATAATCCATCTGAAATAATCCCTATTTCTGAAGTCGACCAATCATAGAAGTGATGCCATTGCAATAACTGATGAAATACCAATTCATCAAAAAAGGCTATAGCACCTATTCCAAACAAAGCTCCAGCCCATATATTTCTTTTTTTCATATATTTCTCTCCTTAAACACTTTTTAACCAAACATCCTTCCCTATTTCACAATAATTATTCACTTTTTCTCAATTCATCTTTGACATCAATAACAAAATCATGTAAATTACAATTGTAATACGAACAATATAAAACAAACCGAAAACATCATTCGTTATTTAAGGAGAGATCCCAATGGAAAATGTGTTTGATTATGAAGACGTACAGTTAATCCCAAACAAATGTATTATTAATAGTCGTTCAGAATGTGATACAGCGATTCAATTCGGTGACCATTCCTTTAAGCTACCAGTCGTACCTGCCAATATGCAGACGATTATCGATGAAAATATTGCGACGTACTTAGCGCAAAATGGGTACTTTTATATCATGCATCGCTTTAATCCTGAAACACGAGTAGATTTCATTAAGGAGATGCAAAGTCAGAACCTTGTTTCATCTATTAGTGTTGGTGTTAAGGAAGATGAATTTGATTTCGTTAAACAGTTATCTGAAGATCAACTAGTGCCTGATTACATCACAATTGACATTGCACACGGACACTCGGATTTAGTCATCAACATGATTGAACACATTAAATATTACTTACCGAAAAGTTTCGTCATCGCTGGTAATGTCGGCACGCCAGAAGCTGTAAGAGAGTTAGAAAATGCAGGAGCAGATGCGACAAAAGTTGGCATAGGCCCAGGTAAAGTATGTATTACAAAGATTAAAACTGGATTTGGAACAGGTGGTTGGCAGTTAGCAGCTCTTCGTTGGTGCGCTAAAGCCGCTTCAAAACCAATTATTGCTGACGGAGGCATTCGTACACACGGTGATATTGCCAAGTCGATCCGTTTTGGTGCATCAATGGTTATGGTTGGCTCTTTATTTGCAGGCCATGAAGAATCACCTGGTCAAACAGTAGAAAAAGACGGGAAACTTTATAAAGAGTATTTTGGTTCTGCTTCAGAATTCCAAAAAGGCGAGAAGAAAAACGTAGAAGGTAAAAAAATGCACGTTGAACATAAAGGGGCATTACGAGATACTTTAACGGAAATGGAACAAGACCTACAATCAGCCATTTCTTATGCTGGTGGGAAGCAACTTGATTCCATTCGCCAAGTTGATTATGTCGTTGTAAAAAATTCAATCTTTAATGGAGATAAAGTACTTTAATTAAAAGGTGAGTTCATCTCACCTTTTTTATTTTGTCCGATTATTATATACTAGCAAAAATACACTTTGTACGAAGGAGTCTCTCGATTATGACAAAACAATCCTTTAACACTAAAATCGTTCATAACAATATTTCACAACAAAATGTCGGTCAGTCTAAATCGACACCGATTTATCAAACATCAGCTTTTACGTTTAAAGATTTAGATCATGTTGAAAGCTACTACACCGGAGACGTTCCTTACCTATATAGTAGAGAAAATAACCCGAATACAAATGAACTTGGACAAGCTGTTGCACAATTAGAAGGTGCTCCAGCAGGCGTCGCTTCATCTTCTGGTATTTCTGCGATTATGGCTGGCATATTTTCAGTCGTTGAAGCAGGTGATCACATCGTGGCAGCAGGGGACTTATACGGCGGTACGCAACAACTCATCACAAAACAGTTAGCTAGCTTTGGAATCGAATACACGATTGTTGACTTTAGTTCTGGTGATGCGATTAAACAAGCGATTCAACCGAATACGAAACTTTTATATACTGAATCGATCACCAACCCATTTTTACGTGTAGAAAACATTGAACAGCTCGTCAACATAGCCAAAGAGCACAATTTAAAGACAATGGTCGATAACACATTTGCGACTCCGTATCTTTTACAACCTTATATGCAAGGAGTTGACATAGTTGCCCATAGCGCTACCAAATACATCGGTGGCCATAGTGACGTTACTTCAGGCGTTGTCGTCGGACATGAGGATTTAATTAATAAAGCCAATCAAAAAGTCGTCGGTCTCGGCACTAACTTAAGCCCATTTGAGGCTTGGCTAACGCAACGCGGATTAAAAACGCTAGCTTTAAGAATGAAACAGCAATCAGAAAATGCAAATGCTGTAGCTGGGCAACTACAACAATCAGAAGACATCAAACACGTTTTTTACCCTCAAAATGTTTCTGAGAATGGTCATGGTGCAATTGTCACTATTGAACTAGCTCACCACGTTGATGTGGATACATTTTTCAAATCATTAGATTGGATTAAAATTGTTCCTACACTTGCTGGTGTGGAAACGACTGTTTCATACCCTATTGCTACATCACACCGTGCACTAACTGATGAAGAACGACAAAAGCTTGGCATTAACGAATTTGTTGTCCGAATTTCAATAGGTATTGAGGAAACTCAAGACATTGCCAACCAGTTGTTGAAAGCTATTCAAACAGCAAAATAACACTATTTACCAAACCCAAGGTTAGGAATATAAGTGCTCTTTTCTTCAAACAATACGTGAAGAAAGGAGCACATTATTTATGCGTAAAAAAATGACTACTGTCTTTATAGCTTCCGTAGCCATTATGTTAATACTAGTTGGCTTAGGGATATTTTGGCCAAATGGACTTGAGGAAATAACAACTAATGTACAAATATTTATTTCTGAAACTTTTGGCTGGTATTACTTAATAGCAGTTACTTTCTTCACTATCGTTTGTTTAGTTTTTTTAATTACACCTTTAGGAAAAATAAGACTCGGAAAGCAAGACGAAAAGCCTGAATTCAGTCGTCCGACTTGGATTGCCATGTTATTCAGTGCAGGTATGGGGATTGGGCTAGTGTTTTGGGGGTCAGCTGAACCGATTAACCACTACTCACTTATGTCTCCTACAGCTAGTGAACTTGGAACAGATGAAGCTGTTAAAGAGGCGATGAACTACACGTTTTTCCATTGGGGGATTCATGCATGGGGAATATACGGAATCGTCGCATTGATTTTAGCTTATTTTAGCTTCAGACATGATAGAACAGGATTAATTAGTGCTACACTTCACCCATTATTCGGTCGAAAAAGTATGGAAGGTAGCACTGGTAAAGTCATTGATATATTAGCTGTTGTTGCGACAGTCATTGGTGTAGCGACAACTCTCGGTTTCGGAGCGGTACAAATTAACGGAGGTTTAGCATACTTGCTTGATATTCCAAGTGGTTTTATGCTTCAACTCATTATTATAACCATCGTTACCGTTTTATTTATGATCTCTGCTTGGACAGGACTAGCTAAAGGAATTAAAATTTTAAGTAACGTCAATATGGTACTCGCTGTCCTTCTATTTTTGTTTATGATTATAGTCGGACCTACGTTATTTATTATGAATATGTTTACGAATTCATTAGGAAGCTATGTTCAAAACTTACCAGCAATGAGCTTTCGCATAGCACCACTTAATGAAGAAGTTCGCGAGTGGATTGACGCCTGGACTATTTTCTATTGGGCCTGGTGGATTGCTTGGTCGCCATTTGTTGGTATTTTTATCGCCAGAGTATCTCGTGGCCGTAGCATAAGAGAGTTTGTATTCACCGTTCTCATTATTCCTTCACTGATCGGATTTTTATGGTTTTCAACTTTCGGTGGTTCAGCTATTTCTATTGAACATACAGGTGTTGATACACTATCGAATTTAGCGACTGAAGAAATGCTGTTTGGGCTGTTTTCACATTATCCTTTCGGTATAATTGCATCAGTGGTTGCGATTATTTTAATTAGTACATTCTTTATTACATCTGCTGACTCAGGTACGTATGTATTAGGCATGATGACAACGAATGGTTCGCACCATCCAGGTAGAAGGATTAAGCTCATCTGGGGTGTAATCCTATCTTCAACAGCTTTAGCATTACTTTACACTGGCGGTTTACAAGCCTTAGAAAATACGATGATCGTCGCAGCACTTCCATTCTCAATTATTATGTTACTCATGGTGATTAGCTTCATTAAAGCGATTTATAAAGAAGGAAAAGAGCTTGGCATTGGTGAAATTAAAAGTCAGAAAAAGAAATAAAAAAAAGGTCTAGAGTTAATTAAGCTCTAGACCTTTAGTCATTTAAGATTCTTTTAACTTTTTCGAGTTCCTCATGTTCTAAACCATCAATCACTAAACTTGAACTTTCAATTGGTGCGCCTACTCTAGGTTTAGCAAGCACTTCATCATCTAATATAAAGGTAAATATTGACCTTCATGCTCTTCTGTGAATTCTTTAACTAGACTTGCATCTTTAAATTCAATCACTAAAGCTTCGTAATCTTGATTTGCAATATTAGTTGTTGATGCTCCTTCAAAATCTGACATAGTCGCGACTTTTTTCCCTTCTTCCAAATATATCCTAAAAGAAGGATTTTAGCAATACGAAGTAGAATAGGTTTAAAGTGAATCAAAGACTACTAAGAAAGAAGGCGATTTTTATGTCCGAAAATATTAAAACGGTAAAAAAGTACACAATTGAACAATTTGAAAACACAGAAAACATTGCAGGGGCTGCTTTATCTCATGATGGCTCTTCCATTTTATACGCCAGTGACCGTACAGGTGTATTTAATGCATTTTCCATTCAGCTTAAGGACAAACTACCGACCCAATTAACAGAGTCGACCACTAATGCTATTTTCCCAGTTAGTTACTTTCCTCATGACAAGCGCTTTTTATATGATAGTGATGAAGGTGGTAATGAATTAAACCACATTTACTTACGTGAAGAAAACGGTAAAGTAACAGACTTAACACCTAGTGAACAAGCAAAAGCAGAATTTTTCGGGTGGGCTGAAGACGAGAGAAGTTTCTTCTTTGAATCCAATAAACGTGATGAGCGATTCATGGATTTACACAAAATGGACATTGATTCCTTTACTTCTCAAATGGTTTTCAAAAATAAAGAAGGCTATAACATTGCAGCGGTTTCACCTAACAAGAAATACATTGCTCTATACAAAACAGCTAAACCAAATAATACAGATATGTATATTTATTCAAAGGAGAACGGTGCTGAGCATATTTCTGAACATGAAGGTGATATTGAGTATATCCCTGTCACATTCGATCAAACTTCTAGTTACCTATACTATTTAACAAATGAAAACCATGAGTTCTCACACTTAAAGCGTATGAATTTAACCACTCAATCAATTGAGACAGTTGCCATTGAGGATTGGGATATTATAATGGCTAAATTCTCTTATAACTATAAATACCTTATTTACGCTATTAACAACAACGGAAAAACAGAAGTTAAACTATTGGAAACAGCTACTGGCAATTATGTTAAAATCGAAAATTTACCCGAAGGTCAAATTAGTAGTGTGTCGATCTCAAAAGATGAAGAGACATTAGCATTCACATTGAACAGTTCTAATGCACCGAGCAATCTATATTGTTATAACTTAACGACAAAATCTCTTACTCGTTTAACAGACACGTTGAATCCAGAAATAAATCCAAACGATTTGGTGAAAGCTGAAGTCGTCCATTATTCATCGTTCGACGACTTATCGATTCCTGCAATATATTATAAACCTCACCATGAACATGATGAAAAGATACCGGCACTCGTCTTTGTCCACGGTGGACCAGGTGGACAGTCAACTGTCGATTATAATCCCCTGTTTCAATACTTAGCGAATCATGGTTATGCCATCTTAGCTGTTAACAATCGTGGTAGTTCTGGATATGGTAAGACGTTTTTTAAAGCAGCTGACAAAAAACACGGAGAAGTAGACCTTCAAGATTGTATTGAAGGTAAAAACTACTTAGCCTCCCTAGATTTATATTGACGAAAATCGTATTGGGATTATTGGCGGTAGTTATGGAGGATACATGGTCCTTGCAGCTATGGCTTTCCAACCTGAGGAATTTGAATTAGGCGTTGATATTTTCGGTGTTTCAAATTGGGAGCGAACATTGAAAAGTATTCCACCTTGGTGGGAAGCCATGCGCGATGTTTTATATAAGAAAATTGGTGATCCATACGAAGAGAATGAATACATTAGAAGCATTTCACCTCTCTTCCATGCTGAGAACATTTCAAAACCACTGATTGTCTTACAAGGAGCTAATGACCCAAGAGTTCTTCAAGAAGAATCAGATGAAATTGTAGAAGCTGTTAAGAATAACAACATGCCTGTTGAGTATATAGTCTTTGATGATGAGGGCCATGGGTTTACTAAGAGGAATAATAGAATTAAAGGGTATCATGCTATTAAAGAATTTTTGGATCAATATTTATAATAAATAGCTTAAATGTAAGGCACCTTCACATTGAATGAAGGTGCCTTTTAATGACTTTATAATAACCCTAATAACTTTAACCCTTGCATCACACCATCTTCATCGACTCGGTTAGTCTCAAAATGTGCAGCTTCTTTCGCTCGTTCATGACCATTCCCCATCGCAACACCTAAAGGAAACTGTGATAACATTTCAAGATCATTTAACGAATCACCAAATGTAGCAACACGCTCCTTAGGAATATTTAAACGCTCAATGATTTTTTCAATCCCTTCTGCTTTTGATCCACCAGCTGGGATAACATCAGTCGATAACTCATGCCAACGAATAAAATCAAAGTTGTCAAACTGCTTTTCATATACGTCTTCTTCGCTTTGTTCGCAAAAGATGAGAGCCTGATATAGCTCACGGTTTTTATACTCCGGATCATAAGTTGGGAACTGATCTATTTTAAGTGAAGAGATACTTTCAGTAATATAATCATGTTCAGGAACATTAGCCTTCATGTCCACATGATCCATATAAACTACGGGATGATTGTTTTCATTCGTTTCTTGAACCATCTTATCAAGTGATTTAGGGTCTAACGGATTTTTATAAATCACTTCACCTTTAAGCACAACATACTGACCATTGAAGCTAATGTATGTATCAATGCCTAATTCATTTCTTAGATCTTCATACATAAAAGGCGCTCGTCCGGTTGCGATTGCAACTTCATGGCCGTTGTCTTTTAATTGTTGGATTGCTTGTTTAGCTGAAAGGGGTAAGTTTTTATCTTCGTCTAAAAGGGTACCGTCTATATCAAAGAAAACGATATGTTGGTTAGTCATATTAATGCCTCCATCGAAATAATGAAATTCTCCATTATTATATATGAGGCTATTTAATATGCCAACTTAAAAGCAATGCTAATTTTTAATCACAATTCTTTATATTTATTAATATTTTCATGGTTTTAGCTTGTTTTTTCAATTTTACTTTGGTACATTGTAAGTAACTAAATAAAACCTTTCTTATTTTAAACTTTTTAAAGTAAGGATAGAGGAGCAAAAACCATGAGTACATATGTGGAAGAGAGTGAGCTCTTTTGAAGCATATGAAAAGGGGAATTTGCCGAAGCTTTAACGATTTTCTCACAATCGTGAAGCTGGTTCTGATATTTAAAAGATGCAGAGCTGTCATATAGGAGACTATATGGAGGGCTATCTCTGACTTAGGACTACATGATGTTCTTAAGCAACAACGAGCCCTCTCGTTGTTGCTTTTTTGGTCCTCCACACCTAGAGGTGAACGATTTACAAATTTTATTGAAAAGGGTGTGTGTATCATGAATTTTGGTCAAGTGATTACAGCAATGGTAACGCCATTCGATCAAAATGGTGAAGTCGATTACGATGCAACAAGAAGTTTGATCAACTATTTAATCCAAAACGGATCAGATGGTTTAGTTGTTGCAGGGACAACAGGTGAATCACCAACGTTAACACATGAAGAAAAATTACATTTATTCCGTCTAACAGTTGATGAAGTTAACGGGCGTGTTCCAGTTATTGCAGGTACTGGCTCTAATAACACTAAAGAATCAATCGAACTTTCTAAAGAAGCAGAATCAATCGGTGTTGATGCGGTTATGTTAGTAACACCATATTACAACAAACCATCCCAAGAAGGTATGTACCAACATTTTAGTACAATCGCAAATAACATTAACTTACCAGTAATGCTTTACAATATTCCAGGCCGTAGTGCTGTTGGCATGTCACCAGATACGATCATTCGTTTATCACAAATCGAAAACATTGTATCCGTTAAAGAAGCAAGCGGTGACTTAGACCAAGTGACTACCATTATTAACAACACTGCTCCTGAATTCACTTTATACACAGGTGAAGACAGTCAAACATTACCGACCGTTGCAGTAGGTGGTACTGGGGTTGTTTCTGTATCAGCCATGTAATCGGGAATGAAATGCAACAAATGTTAAATGCACTACACAACGGTGATGTCGCATTTGCTTCTAGAATGCATGGTTATATCGTACCGTTTATGAACGCAATGTTCTCAGCGCCAAGCCCAACACCAGTTAAAGAAGCATTGAACCAAATCGGTGTATCAGTTGGCGGTGTTCGTTTACCACTCATTCCGTTAAACGACACAGAACGTGCGTCACTAACACAATTAATTAACGAGTATAGAAGCCGAGAAGATGTAGGCTAATAAACCTTTTTAAAAGAACAAGTGATTTGATCGCTTGTTCTTTTTTATTTTGTCTGTTATGAGAAACAGTTATAAAGTCAATACTACTAATGTTATGATAGAAATGAATACATAATAGTAAGATCAATAGAATTGAGGTATGAGTTGATGTTAACGGACCGTTGGATAAAAGACTTATTTTCTACCACAGTCTATCAGAGAGGATTAGTCTATTATAATCTAGGAAAAGTTGTACATATGCAATATAATGAGGATCTTGATCAATACCAAGCGAGAGTGCTTGGAAGTGAGCTTTATAATGTAAAGGTCAAAGTTGACTCTACGCAAGTTTCCTATTCTTGTGACTGCCCTGCTCACAGTCAATATAATCAATGTAAACATTCTGTTGCTGTTTTACTTAAAATTTCAAATGAACTAGAAGCAGAAATCACACATTATGACGACTTTAATAGCCGCCTTAAACAATACAATCGTTTTCAACAAGAACAACGTGATTATTCAACTGAAATGATCCAGTTACTTTCCAACCACCTTCAAGGAAACTCAACTACTAAAGAAACATTGCAAGTCGAATTTATTTTAAAACCATATGACCCGTTGTTACATGATCATATGTTGTCTATAGAAATGAAACTAGGGGTTGGAAGAACATACGTCGTCAAAAGCTTGAAAAAGTTTTTAGAAAGTGTAGATGAGCAAAAAGAACACTATTTCACACCGAACTTTAGCTATGATCCTGAAATCCATCAGTTTACTGATGAAGACCAACAAGCTGTAAATCTATTACTCGAAATGTACCGTAACGATGTATTTTATGATAATAGGTGGCAAACACCACCAAGTTCTAAAGCCATGACCATTCCGCCTGTAATCGCCCAACAATTGCTACGAGCACTTGCGGACTGTCATTGTCAGCTAGAATATAATAACGAGTATTACGGTGAGATCAATTGGGTAGAAAATGGTGTGCCATTCCAATTTTCATTAAACCAAAATGAAGAGCAATACGAGTTAACTTTAGATGACTTTCATGATGCTCAATATTTCAAAGATTATGGGATCATTCGTGAAAACGAAACCTTTTTCAAACTTAATAACAAACAAATGAACATTATGAACGACTTGTATAAGCTTTTATACAGAAGTAAGCAAGCATCAGTTCCAATTAAAAAGCAACAAGCTGATTCGTTCATCTCACATGTTATCCCTAACTTAGAAGAACTCGGTAATGTACAAATGTCTGAAAAAGTGCAGCAATCAATCGTTAACCCTCCTCTTCAAGCGACGATGCATTTAGACCTTGATGAAGACCGGTTAACGGCTAACGTTCGTTATAATTATGATGATATTGTCATTGATCCAATGCAACCGGATCACATACAAAAGCAAAGTCATGAACACATTTTAGTCCGTGATGTCGTTGAAGAAAATAAAATTATGAGTTTAATTGAATATGCATCATTTAAGTTCAACGGCCAAGAGCTTTATTTAGATGATGAAGAGGAAGTTTTTTCGTTTTTATACGATGTGCTTCCTCAACTAGATGAGTCCATAGCAATTTATTCAACTCAAACGGTTAGAAACTTATTATTAGACGACATTGAATACCCGACAGTGAACGTTGAATACGACTCTAACGAAAATTTTTTAGAAGTCGATTTTGACCTTGGTGACATTGACCAGAATGAAATTAGTCAGATCATCCAATCCGTCGTTGAGAAGAAGCGTTTTTACCGCTTACCGAACGGGTCTTACGTGCCATTACAAGATGATTCTTTTGCCGAAATGTCACACATGTTAAAAGAGCTTCGATTAAACACACAAGACATTAACGAAGGAACAATACAACTTCCGGCCTATCGTGGACTACAAATCGATGAAATCTCTCAAGGGTTAAAACGAAAATATAACGAAGCATTCGAAAAGCTCATCCAAGACATTAAAAACCCTGAAAACTTTAAAGCACCTATTCCTTCATCACTAAATGCCGACATGCGTGAATATCAAAAAGTCGGCTTCCAATGGTTGAAATCGTTGAGCCGTTATCAATTTGGTGGCATTTTAGCCGATGACATGGGGTTAGGTAAGACGCTACAAGCAATCGCTTTTCTTCAGTCTGAAAAAGATGAAAACGCAAGCGTTCAACCAGCGATCATTGTAGCGCCAGCTTCTTTAGTTTATAACTGGCAAGCTGAATTTGAGAAGTTTGCCCCAAATATGAACATTAAAGTCGTTCACGGGTCAGTCGGAGAGCGTGAACTCGTATTAAAGGATGTCGATCAATACGACGTGATTATTACATCTTATCCTTTAGTTCGACAAGACATCGAGCACTATCAATCGATGCAGTTTTCAACATTAATTTTAGATGAAGCACAAGCAATTAAAAACAGTTTAACGAAACAAGCTAAAGCCGTTAGAGCTATTCGGGCAAGAAAACGTTTCGCGCTAAGCGGAACACCGATTGAGAACTCACTCGATGAACTTTGGTCTTTATTTGACGTTATTTTACCAGGCTTTTTCCCAGCGAAAAAAGAGTTTCGTAACTTACCGGAACAACAAATTTCAAGAATGAGCCGACCGTTCATTTTAAGACGAATTAAAGAAGACGTATTAACTGAGTTACCCGATAAGATCGAAACAGTCCAACATTCAGAGCTTACGACGAAACAGAAACAACTTTATCTCGGTTACTTAGAGAAAATTCAAGGCGAGACAGCTAACGCTTTATCGACAGAAGGGTTTCAAAAGAACAGGATGAAAATACTAGCCGGGTTAACTCGACTACGCCAGCTTTGCTGTCACCCTTCACTTTTCATTGAAGACTATGATGGAGAATCTGGCAAACTCAATCAATTACTCGAAATGGTCGAAACAGCACGTGAAAGTGAAAAGAGAATATTAATCTTCTCACAATTTTCGAGCATGCTTAAAATTATTCACAACAAATTATCCGAATCAAATCAGGACGCTTTTTATTTAGACGGACAAACACCGTCCAAAGATCGCGTTGAAATGGTTGAACGATTTAATGAAGGCGAGAAAGAGATTTTCCTCATTTCATTAAAAGCAGGGGGGACTGGACTAAACTTAACCGGTGCAGACACCGTCATCTTATATGACTTATGGTGGAACCCTGCCGTTGAAGAACAAGCAGCGGGACGTGCACACCGTATGGGACAACAAAACGTCGTCCAAGTATTCCGTCTTATTACGAAAGGTACAATTGAAGAGAAAATCCATTCCTTACAACAACGTAAACGTGAATTGATTGAAAACATTATTCAACCAGGTGAAACGACATTCCAAAGCCTTAGCGAACAAGATATTCGTGAGCTATTAAATGTCTAACAAAAACTCCTCAGCATTAACCGCTGAGGAGTTTTATTTATTTTTCACTTACAATCATCTCTTAAATATTTAAACAAATTTAGTCATTAAAATATCATCAACATAGTCACCATTTTCAAACTTGATCTCTTTCACTTTCCTCCCCTCTTCTTCAAACCCAAACTTTTTATATAAATCAATCGCTTTAACATTAGAAGAGAATACTGCTAAGTTGACTTTCTCAATTGTTGGATTTTGTTTAGACCATTCAAGTAAGCTAGCTAATAAGGCATGACCTACACCTTTCCCCCTGAACCTTAGGTCAACCATCATACCAATTGAGCCAGTGTGCATTAACCTTTTTCGATTTGGTGATTGAAAAGCTAGCCATCCAACAACTTGTGCATCTACTTCTGCAACTAAAAAAGTTTCACACTCATTATCCAATAATTTCTCTATCCACTTACTATGGTCTTCAACTGAACGAACAAACTCTTCTTCAGCTGTAACTAAAAAATCTTTTTCCTTAATAACTTCTTTTTGAATCTCTAACGTCACTTCTGCATCTTTCGTTAATCCTTCCCTTACAATTATTCTACTAACATCCATAAGACCACCTACTCAAAAATAATCTATTAATCTTATATCCAGAGAATCAAATGAATCGATCGGTTCTAAGCCATCCCATAGCATAATATTAGAAGTTTCATCGTTTGGTTTAAATGGTTGTAACTCTTCTAGTTCGCCATAGAATACTGGGTTGTATTTAACCGCTCCACTCTTTATAACTTTTGATTTCAAAAGTCCTTTAAATGTAAGGTTCTTAACCTCTTGACCCGTTTCTTCATAAAGCTCTCGTTTTGCACAATCCTCTGGTGTTTCCTCACCTTCTCACTACCAGCTGGGAACTCCCATTGCCCACGCCAAATGTTATAACAGATTAAAAGTTTACCTCGGCAGTTGATGATAGCATATGAGCCACTAACCGGTTCGTATTGGTCTATTTGGGCTTCGGAAACTTCAATAAAACTCACAAACTCGACACCATGGCTTTGTAACTTGACCACCTTTTACACCTCATTTGTTGTATACGTTGATGGAATGACAACTGCACGACAAGCCTTTTCAAAAAACTCAATTGGCCCTGCACCACCAATAACAGCATACGCATAACCAATCTCCTTCATATCTCTTAAACAATAATGAAGTAAGGCATACCCTACTCCACTTGTTCTGTTAGAAGAGGTGACTCCTATTGGACCTATGTAACCTTTCTTTCCTTTAAAAACATCGTATGCTGCAAAACCTATTAACTGACCGAAATCATCATATGCAACATAAATAGATTTTTGATTCATTGATAGACCTTGTTCAATAGTATTTGACCATTCCTGTGAGAATTCGTTTCTAACAAACATTACTAAATCGTGTTGATCTACAAGTTCAACACTTTGAATGTTTAAATCACGAATTGCTGGGAATTGATACTCCCCTAAATATGTAATCATATCTCTTGAACTAGTCCCCAACGTTAACAATAACTTTTTGTCTTCATCGGACACATGCTGATTAATCACACTTGATTCTTTTATTAAAGCTTTAAGGACATGCCCCTCGTTCAAGAAGACTTGATTGTACCGCCTCATATATTCACAGGCCGCTTCAAAAACGGTTAATACCTCACTTGATACTTTCTCATTGAAAAGATTATAATTATTGACTTGTTCAAGTTCTACCTCTCTCTTCGTTGCTATTTTTTCTAAGTCAACATTAACCTTACTTGCAACCTCACCAAGTGCTCCATTTTTTTCATTTTGGAAAGCTATAAATAGATCAATTGTTGTTAGAGCATTAATGCCTAATTGATCTATACTCTCTTCAGCTCTTCTCATAATTCTTAATAGTCGTTTCGTTATTTTATAATGGTCATCACTCAAGTTAATCATCCTATTTTATTAAATTTCACGATCCCTTTTCACTTCAAAGTTTGGTCTTGTTAAATAATCCATATACTTTACTCGCTCACCATCTAAATAGCTTTGATAACGTGTACGAATCGCTGAAGCTTCAATCCAGTCTAACACGTCATTCTTAGGTACCCATCTGCTGTCAGTTGTTTCTTCTGAAGTGGTTAACTCACCACCAATCGGCTCACAAACGAAGTCAAACATAACTTTTGTCGGAACATCTGTCACACCATCATACCACTTATGAACACCTGTATTTGAATAAACTCCCACTAAGCGAGAAACGACAACATCAATCCCACTTTCTTCTTTCACCTCTCGAATAACACCATCTTCAAGATTTTCACCAATTTCAACTTGCCCACCAGGAAATACCCAGCCACCATGATGCTCTTTTACAAGAAGGATATTTCCATGTTCATCTTCAACAATTCCACCGCAAGCAACTATATGTGTAGGAAAGGACATCTTATTACCTCCTAAATTTTGCTCTTAATATAAAGTAATTCAACAAAAATCAACATCCCCCTTCCTAAAATTAGAAAGTAAACCAAACATTTTTAATTTTATGATATTATATGAGAAGCATTGAAAGATAGGAGAGAACACATTGATTGATGTTACGAAGTTGAAATTAGAAAAGAACAGACGAATCATTTTCATATCAGATATTCATGGTAGTTTAGATTTATTCAAAAAACTATTAAATAAAGTTGATTATACAACTGACGATTACTTATTTATAAATGGTGATCTTTGTGAGAAAGGTGACAACAGTCTTGGCGTGATCCATTATGTAAAACAATTATCATCAAAGTCTGAGCGAGTATTCGTGACGAAAGGTAATTGTGATATTCTCCACCGTTATGTTTTTGAAGGTCACGAAGCCATTTTAGACTATATGAAAGACGGTAGAAAATCTGTTCTTAATGAAATGCTAGAGATGAATAATAAAACATTAGACGACTTCCACGACATAAACGATTTAGCTAATTATTATTATAAAAACTTTAAAGATGAAATTGACTGGTTAGATTCATTACCTACAGCTTATGAAACAGAACAATTCATTATCATTCATGCAGGGTTAAATGAAACTTTGGAGCAAACTGATGAAAAGGCAGCATTAACTACTCCTTCTTTCTATGAAAAAGGACATTCAGAACAGAAAATAGTCATAGTAGGTCATTGGCCTGTATCTAATTATCGTATAAATGACATAAGTTCCAATAATCCATTGATTGACTATGATAAGCGAATTAGTGCCATCGATGGGGGAAATAAAATTAAAAGAGACGGTCAACTAAATGCTTTAATTATTGAAGATGACCATTTATCCCATAGGTTCGTTGACTCATTATCTAATCAATCTTACATACAAAGAGATTACACACCTACGCAACCAATTAAGGGGACAGTAAGCTATCCCCACTTTGAAGTATCTATTATAAAGGAAGAAGAAAACTTCACATTATGTAAAAATAATAGTCTTAATATAAATCAATGGATTAAAAATGAATATTTAGTAGATAGAAATAGAGATCAAGCTAAAACAAATGAAGTTAGTACTTCCATCCTTTCCGTTAACGCTAATGAGGAAGTATATATTTTAGATCACAGTTGTGAGGGGTATATGTTAATTAAAAAGAAAAACGGTGACGTTGGTTGGGTACCAAAGAGTTGTATATAATTAAAGAAGAGCATTAAATGACAAAAGATCATCTAATGCTCTTTATGTGATACTAATATTATATGTCTTTTAACATTCGTTCAGCAGCTCTCGTTGGAAAATCAGCCTCAGCTATATCCGAGATCACTGCTACCCCATCTGCACCTGCCTCAATAACTTTTAACGCGTTATTGTGTTTAATTCCGCCAATTCCGACAAGCGGTATACCAGGCAGTTGTTCCCTAATCTCTTTAATAACGACAGGGCCTCTTACTTCCTCAATATCTTCTTTCGTATTCGTGTTAAACATAGGCCCAACGCCGATATAGTCTACGCCTATTCGATGAGCCTCTAATGCTTCTTCAACATTGTGAGTTGAAACCCCAAATAATTGATGACTCTTAAGGGAATCTTTAATTTTCTTCATATCCCCATCTTCTTGGCCGATATGTAATCCGTCTGCGTCTAACTCTATAGCGAGTCCAAGGTCATCATTAACAATAAAAGGAACGTCATATTGATGGCAAACTTCTTTAAGCTGAAGTCCTAACTCGATCTTTCCTTCACCTGTTCTAGAACCTTCTCCTTTTTCTCGAAACTGAAAGAACGTGACACCGCCTTGAATTGCCTTTTCTAAAGTCTCAACAGGATCATACTTACAATTTTGACTACCCATAACAAAGTATAATGATAATTGTTTCTTTAAATTGTTTTGTTTAATCATACTTTCGCTCTCCTACTTTGAAATGCCCAATGATTCGTTGGTCCATGACCAGATCCAATGTGTAAACCATCTTCAATCGCAACTTGAATAAATTCCCTTGCAACACGAATGGCATCTAGACTACCTGCATCTTTTGCAAGTTCAGCCGCAATGGCAGCTGCAAATGTACACCCTGTACCGTGTGTGTTTTCTGTATACTGACGGTCGTTTATTAATTGTGTAAAGGTCTCACCATCATATATAAGGTCGATTACTTCCTTTTCCTCGCCATGACCACCTTTAATGATGATATTTTGTGCACCTAAGTGGTATAAACGTTTAGCCGCTTCTTTTCGGTCATCTATAGAATTTAACGTTAAGCCTGTAATTGCTTCAGCTTCAGGGATATTGGGTGTTACAACGGTTGCAACTGGTATTAAATGCTTTTTCATCGCATCGATTGCTTCATCTTGTAACAATTTTGCGCCACCCTTTGCAATCATAACAGGATCAATGACAACATTATTCATTTCATATTGTTGAATTTTTTTCGCTACAGTTTCAATAATTTCTGCACTAAATAACATCCCCGTTTTTAAGGCATTAGGCTTTAAATCTGCTCCAATTGAATCTAGCTGTTCTTCAACTTGGCTTACAGTTAGAGGATAAACGCCTTGTACGCCTAATGTGTTTTGCGCTGTAACAGCTGTTAGGACTGACATGCCATATGTTTTTAATTCTTGAAACGTCTTTAAATCTGCTTGAATTCCTGCTCCGCCACCAGAGTCAGAACCAGCGATTGTTAATGCTTTTGCTACCGTCACACCTATTCCTCCCTACTAACCTAATAATTGATGATAAATCTTTTTCGCTTCTACGATATCTTTCATTCCGTGAATGAGCACACGTCCATCTTTGAAAAAGACAACACGTCTATTTTCAGAATGATATGAGACTAAAAATGGGTTTTGTTCAATTGCTCCACCTTGTTTTTCTAACTGTGTTACTAAAGCGTTCAAATCACGGTTAACTTTTTTCGGTGGTCGAATTTGCACCGTGTTACGACCACAAAGAACTGCTGTTTTCGTCTGGTTCTCATATGATAAATATGGATAAGTTGGGGATTCTCCACAAGATGGACAATCTTCCTTTTTCAATCGGCTAACATCAATAGCTGATTGTTCATTTTTCCATAAATCAAACGAAACGAGCTTCCGACGAACTGCTTCAAAATCTTCTACGAAAATTTTAATTGCTTCAGCCGCTTGGTAGGCGACGACCATTTGAACTGCTGGTGCAATGACGCCAACGGTATCACAAGTTGCACCACCGAGCGGGATCGTTTCAAGTAAACAATTCAAGCAAGGCGTCTCACCCGGTAAAACTGTAAAGCTGATCCCATAACTACTGACACACCCACCGTAAATCCATGGAACACCGTATTTTTGTGCAACATCATTAATTAAAAAACGAATATCAAAGTTATCGGTCGCATCAATAATTAAATCCACATTAGAAACAAGTCGATCGATTTCCTCCACAGTAACGTCCATGATTTTCCCGTCCACTTCAATGTCAGGGTTAATTTCGCGTAACCTTTTTTGAGCGGCAACCGCCTTAGGTATTCTGTCATTGGCATCACGTTCAGTATATAACTGTTGCCTTTGTAAATTACTTACCTCTACGTAATCACGATCAACAATCGTTATTCGACCGACACCTGCGCGGGTTAAAATTTCTGCATTACCTGTTCCTAAAGCTCCTGCACCGATAATTAAGACGTGCTTTTTTTGTAACTTTAGCTGCCCTTCTTCCCCGATCCCGTCAAATAATATTTGTCTTGAGTAACGTTCCTTCATCTGATGGCCTCCTTTAATCAACCACCGCCAACGAAGTGAACGAGCTCCACTCGATCACCATCTTGTACTGTTATTTCTTCGTGTTGACTTGAATCAACAATGTTAGCGTTTAGTTCAACGATGATTTTCTTATCAGCTAATTCAAAATGATTAAGCAAGTCAGAAACAGTTTGAATATCATTCAATAATTCACGCTGCTCCCCATTAACATGAATAACCATGACGAACACCTCCTAGATAATGCTTGGCTTCTTCTATTGGTTTCTCTGAATCTATTAAACCTGACATGACAGCAACACCCCGAGCACCATGAGCCATCACACTTTCCACTCGTTCAGGTGTTATTCCACCAATGGCAATGACAGGAATATTAATAGACTCAGTCAACTGTTCTAATTGTTTTAAACCTCGTGGGGGTATACCTGGTTTAGAATTCGTCTCAAAAATATGCCCAAAAATGACATAATCTGCCCCACCACTTGCCGCATGTTGAGCTTCCTCAATGGAATGGACTGATCGACCAATTAATAGATTAGGGTATTTTGTTCGGACAGAAGAGACATCTTCACTATGATCCGTTATTTGAATACCTTGAACCCCCGTTTGAACTGCCAACGCGACACGTTCATTAATGACGAGTTGATCTTTCGAAACGCCGTTTTTCACTAACTCATCAATCCACTTAACGAGTTCATCATCTGTTCGATGTTTTTCTCTAATATGAATATGGTTGACGTAAGGTGATACCGCTTGTGCGACACTTACAAATTGCTCTAAAGACTGTTTACCATTTGAAATTAAATGGATTCCTTCAGTCATTTAAATCAACTGCCAATCTTTCATAACCGGTTGATAGCCATGACTTAACAACATTTGTTTAACTTCATCAACTGAGCGTTCATCAGAGATTTCAAACTGACTTTGGGTGTTATCAGGTTCACTGTAACCACCGACGACAGTTGATGATGATGCTGACATTTTCGTCGGACCGAGCGGTAAAATTTGCTCACGAAACTCTGGACGCTCTCTCGTTGAAACCGTAATGCCTGAATGTGGCTGAAAAATACGATAAGCTAGCATGGCTTGAACTAAGTTTTGATCGGTTACTTCTACTCTAGGTTGGAAGCTACCGGCATTCGGTTGAATTCTCGGAAAGGCTACTCCAACTTCAACGTCTAAATACTTCTGTTGTAAATATTGCGCATGTAACCCTGTAATATAGCTTTCACGACGCCAATCATTTAACCCTAACAGTGCTGCAATTGAAACAGCTCGCATACCTGCTTCACAACCACGCTCAGGTGTGTCCAAGCGATACTTAAAGAAACGTTTAGGCCCTTTTGTGTGTAATTCACGGTAAATTTCTTCATCATAAACTTCTTGATAAACCGTTAAATTATCAATACCACTATCAACGATCTCTTCGTACTGTTCTGTATCCATCGGCTGAATTTCTAATCCGACTGAAGAGAAATATTTCTTCAACACTTTCATGCACTGTTTAAGATATTTCACAGACGAGTGCATCATCGATTCACCAGAGAGGATGATAATGTGTTCAACCCCCATATCCGCAATCACTTTCGCTTCTTCTTCAAGCTCTGTCATCGTTAAAATTCGACGCGGAAAATCATTGTCGACACTGAAGCTACAATATTTACACGTATTAACACAGTAATCTGATACATAAAGTGGCAAGAAAATTTGCATCGTGTTGCCAAAATGTTGAACCGTTAGTTGATGTGCTCTTTGAGCCATTTCTTCTAAATATGATTCAGCTTTCGGTGACAACAAAGCAAAGTAATCCTCTTCATTAATTCGGTCTTTTTGTAGTGCTCTTTCAACATCTTGGTGTGTGACATTTTCCATCATGTCTTCTAAAGGAAGTTGATTGACCTTCTCTAATACGTTATAAAACTCACGTTAAATCATCCTTTTTATGAGTGTAGAAATCCTGTAAGTGGAGAAGAAGCATTCGCTTTCGTTGAAGATGCTCCTAAACCAGA
>NZ_AKIF01000006.1 GCF_000269905.1 Alkalibacillus haloalkaliphilus C5 | reverse complement strand
AAAGAAGCAGATATCGCATTGCCTCCAGCAAGTATGACCAAGGTCATGACAGAGTATTTAGTATCAGAAGCTGTTGCAAATGGCGATATTAGTTGGGATACAACAACTGAAATAAGTGAGTATGCCTATTCTATTTCAGCGAATAACTCATTTTCAGGCGTAGGGTTACGCATGGATCATGAATATACAGTAAAAGAATTGTATGATGCGATGGCGATTTATTCTGATAATGCAACATCTATTGCATTAGCTGAGTTAATTGCAGGTTCTGAAGGCGAATTTGTAAAAATGATGAATGAGAAAGCTGATGAGATGGGTATGCCTGATGCACACTTTGTAAACTCAACTGGTCTTGCAAATAGTCATTTAGGAGACAACTATCCTGAAGGCACAGAACCAGATGATGATAATTTAATCTCTGCCCGTTCAATGGCAATTTTAGCTTATCATTTAGTGAATGATTATCCAGATTCTCTTGACGTGTCTAGTGTCCCGACACAAGAATTTGAAGGTCATGAAATGTTGAATTTTAACTGGATGTTACCAGGTATGCCTGGTCATATTGCACAGTATACTTATGAAGGTCTTGACGGTCTAAAAACGGGTTATACAGAATTAGCCGGCTATACTTTTACAGGTACAGCAGAACGTGATGGCACGAGGTTGATTTCTGTCGTTATGCGAACAGATAGTGTTGAGGAACGTTTCTCTGAAACTGAAAAGTTATTAGATTACGGCTTTGACAATTTCTCAAAACAAGTTCTTTTTGAAGAAGGTTATCAAGTTGAAGATGAGTCAACGATTCCTGTTGTAAAAGGTAAAGAAAATGAAGTTGAAATTGCATCTGGAGAAGCAATAGATGCAATGGTTCGTGACGGTGAAGAAGATCTATATTCTGTTACGCTTCAATTAGATGAAGAAGTACTAAATGAAGAAGGTGCTTTAGAGGCACCAGTAGAAGAAGGTTTAGAAGTAGGTCAATTAGTGTTAACATATGAAGGAGATATAGATTACGGCAATTTATCATCTGAAGAAGAAGCAGTCGAAGTGCCGGTTCATACAACTGATGAAGTTGAGCGTTCTAATTGGTTCATGTTAATCTTGCAAGCCATTGGCGACTTCTTTGTTGGTCTGTTTAATAGTATTAAAGGGATTTTCACTTAAGCACAACCTAAAAGAATAAGGGGGAGTTTTATATGTCAACGAGTGTAGGAACAAATCGTGTCAAAAGAGGAATGGCTGAAATGCAAAAAGGCGGCGTCATTATGGACGTTGTAAATGCAGAACAAGCTAAAATTGCTGAATCAGCTGGTGCTGTAGCTGTAATGGCTTTAGAGCGTGTACCGTCAGATATTCGTGCTGCAGGTGGTGTTGCACGTATGGCAGATCCAACTGTTACAGAAGAAGTACTAAATGCTGTTAGTATTCCAGTGATGGCAAAAGCACGTATTGGTCATATTGTCGAAGCGCGTGTTTTAGAAGCGATGGGTGCTGATTACATTGACGAAAGTGAAGTTTTAACACCAGCTGACGATATTTATCATATTGATAAAAATGATTTTACTGTACCGTTCGTTTGTGGTTGCCGTAACTTAGGTGAAGCTTTACGCCGTATTGGAGAAGGTGCTTCAATGTTACGCACGAAAGGTGAACCAGGTACTGGTAATATTGTTGAAGCAGTTCGTCATATGCGTGAAGTTCAAACACAAATTCGCCAAGTTCAAAGTATGGCTAAAGATGAGTTAATGGTATATGCAAAAGAAACTGGTGCTCCTTATGAGTTACTATTACAAGTTCAAGAAGAAGGTCGTTTACCAGTTGTAAACTTTGCTGCTGGTGGAATTGCGACACCTTCAGATGCGGCTTTAATGATGGAATTAGGTGCTGATGGTGTATTTGTTGGTTCAGGCATTTTTAAATCAGATAACCCTGAGAAGTTTGCTCGTTCAATTGTAGAAGCAACGACTCACTATCAAGATTATGAATTAATTGCTAAACTATCAAAAGACCTTGGTACAGCGATGCCAGGTTTAGAAATGTCATCTTTACAAGAACAAGATCGCATGCAAGATCGCAGTGAATAAAGGGGTATCTTTATGACAACAATTGGTGTATTAGGACTACAAGGTGCTATTCGTGAGCATGTTAGATCGATTGAAGCTTGCGGTAAAGAAGCGGTCATTGTGAAAAAGCCAGAGCAATTAGAAGAGGTAGATGGGTTAATTCTACCTGGTGGTGAAAGTACAACGATGAGACGTTTAATTGACCGTTATAACTTCTTTGAGCCACTTCAACAGTTTGGAAAAGCTGGAAAGCCGATCTTCGGAACATGTGCAGGATTAATTTTATTAGCATCAGATATAGAAGGTCAAAATGATGCACATCTTGGCTTAATGGACATGACTGTCGCTCGTAATGCTTTTGGTAGACAGAAAGAAAGCTTTGAAGCACCAGTTGAGATCAATGGTGTAGCAGAAGACTTTGAAGCGGTATTTATTCGAGCGCCTTATATACTAGAAGTTAAAGCAGATACAAAAGTTTTAGGTGTTTATGATGGTAAAATTGTCGCTGCCAAACAAGGTCACTTGTTAGCCACGGCATTTCACCCAGAGTTGACAGACGACCATCGTTTAGTTCAACATTTTGTAGAAATGGTTGATCAAGCTAATGGTAATAAGCTTGCTTCTGTGTAAAATATAAGGTATATTAATTGTTATATAAATGACGAATTAAATGCGTTGATAGGAAGTAGTAACAAGTTTTGTGTTTATTTCAGAGAGCTAGTGGGTGCTGTGAACTAGTATAAACGGCTTGTGAATCCATCCTTAAGCAGGTTGACCGAACTAAAGTAAGTCAATCCGGTTAAGTGCCGTTAAGACTTAACAAGTTGGAAGAGACTAACTCTTCAACAAGGGTGGCAACGCGGGAGAATACCTCGTCCCTTTACTACAGGTTTATGTAGTAAAGGGGCGTTTTTTGTTTTTAAGCTCTATTAATTATTTTTAGGAGGAATGGCATGCTTGATTTTAAGTATTTACGTCAAAATTTTGATGAAGTAAAAGTAAAAATGCAAAATCGCGGTGAAGACTTAACGGATTTAGACAAGTTTCTCGATTGGGATGAGAAAAGACGTGCTTATATTCAAGAATCAGAAGAGTTAAAAGCACGCCGTAATGAAGTGTCTAAAGAGATCTCTCAGCTAAAAAAGGAAAAACAAGATGCTGATCACCTTATTAAAGAAATGAGAGAAGTTGGTGACCGCATTAAAGAAGTCGATAGCCAATTAAATGAAGTAGAAGAGCAATTAAACCAGTTAATGCTATCTATCCCGAATATCCCACATGAATCAGTGCCAGTTGGCGAAACAGAAGATGATAATGTTGAAGTTAAACATTGGGGTGAAGTACCGAACTTTGACTTTGATGTTAAGCCACACTGGGATGTAGCAGATGAGTTAGACATTATTGATTTTGAACGTGCTTCTAAAGTTACAGGTAGCCGTTTTGCGTTTTATAAAGGGTTAGGTGCGCGTTTAGAACGTGCTCTTATTAACTTTATGATGGACTTACATGCTGATGAACATGGTTATGAAGAGATGTTACCTCCGCAAATTGTTAATCGTGATAGCTTAACAGGTACTGGACAACTGCCAAAGTTCGGAGAGGATGTATTTAAGTTAGAGGAGTGGGATTACTTCTTAATTCCGACAGCTGAAGTCCCTGTAACGAACGTTCATCGTGACGAAATTTTATCAGCGGATGATTTACCGAAAAAGTTTACAGCTTTTAGCACGAACTTTAGAAGTGAGGCTGGATCTGCAGGTCGTGATACAAGAGGTCTCATTCGACAGCATCAATTTAATAAGGTTGAGCTAGTGCAATTAGTTAAACCAGAAGATTCTTATGAAACGTTAGAGCAGTTAACAGGACACGCGGAAAAGGTTCTACAATTGTTAGAGCTCCCATACCGAGTGATGAATATGTGTACAGCTGATTTAGGTTTCACAGCGGCTAAGAAGTATGATATTGAAGTATGGATCCCAAGTTATGAGACTTACCGTGAAATTTCTTCTTGTTCAAACTTTGAGGATTTCCAAGCTCGTCGTGCCGGTATAAGATTCCGACGTGAAACTAATGCAAAACTAGAGTTTGTTCACACTTTAAATGGGTCAGGTTTAGCAGTAGGACGTACAGTTGCTGCTATTTTAGAAAACTATCAGAATGAAGATGGATCTGTAACTATTCCACAAGCTTTAAGACCATATATGGGGAATGTTGAGTACATTTCTGCAAAATAACATTAGTATTGAAGTTGGGGCAAAAAAGATAGAGAGTTCTTATAACTCATTTTGCCCTAACCTTTTTTACTATAATTTTTTCAAATTTCCTCTTTATAATATAGATGGTCGTGTGATATACTAATTATCGTTGGTCGACAGAGGTTATGTAGCTTTATGAAGCGATTTAGCAGTTTTACAAAATATTAAATGAAATTTTGATTTTCTTGTTGCATACTGTCGAAACATATGATATATTTTATTTTGTCAGTTCACGGAGGAGTACCCAAGTCCGGCTGAAGGGAGCGGTCTTGAAAACCGCCAGGGGCTTCACGGCCCGCGGGGGTTCGAATCCCTCCTCCTCCGCCATATTTTTAATTCAGATAATAATGTATGAAATGGTTACTACTAAAGTAGCCTTTTTTTATATGTATTTGTATAGAAAATTCAAATATTACATAAACTCACGATAGACTTTTGAAAAAAGGTAGGTACCTTTTTATGAAACTGCGTAATAAATGGCGTATTTTAATTATGTCTGATGCTGGTCGAGACGTTAAGTATGTTAATGTTAACAAGTTAATAGGGTATAGCTATTAGCTAGTGTCGTTTTTGTGTCATTAAGCTTAATCATTTCGTTAACTATTTTAAATCAATTATCTTCAGAAAATGCAAATCTAAAAGAGACAGTAAGCCAAGTGAAGAATACGTTAGCTGAACAAGAAGAACAAATAATAGCATTTGAAGATGATCGCTCTGAAATCGAACATCACCTTCATGAGCTAGAGCAATTAGAAGAACAGCTATCGGATATGATTACGACACTTGAACCAACTGAAATCCCTTCATTTGAAGAAGAAGGACCTCAAGGTGGAATAGAACTAGTCATAAATAATAGTGATCAAACTGACGAACAGGAGCATGAAAGAGGGATTGAACTAACTTCTCTTAAAGAAGCAGCTCCAACATTGATTGAACGATATGAAAGTTCTATTGAACAATTAAATGAAGTGAAAGAAGACTTAGAGACAGTGCCAATTTATTGGCCTGCAGATACTGAGAGAGTGACATCGGAATACGGTTATCGATCTGATCCATTTACATCTTCAACAGCCTACCACAGTGGTATTGATTTAGCAGATAGCTGGGGAACAGAGATCTATGCAACTGCAGACGGCGTTGTATCATTGGCAGGACGTGATGGCGGTTATGGTTTATCTGTCATCATTGACCACCCTAACTCATATGAAACGAGATATGCTCATTTAGGTCAATTAAATGTTGAGGTTGGAGATGCAGTTCAACAAGGTGATTTAATCGGATTAATGGGGTCAACAGGTAGAAGTACTGGTGTCCATTTACATTATGAAATTATTCGAAATGGGGATACGACAGACCCTTATCCATATATGACTTTTTTACAGCGTGTGTTAAATAATTAAAAGGTGGTCTTATTCAATGTTTTCAAAACATGAAAAGCAAGTGAGTAATGTTGATACAGTCATTGGTTCAGCTACTAAGTTTCATGGGGATTTAACCTCACAAGCTAGCATTCGTATTGACGGCGAATTTAAAGGGAAAATCACTTGTGATGGTGATGTTGTCATTGGTGCAGAAGGTAAAATTGAAGCAGATGTAACAGGGCGAAATTTAACCGTAGCAGGTCAAATTGATGGTAATGTCCGTGCATCAAGTACGTTAAGGATTGAAGCTACAGGCGTTATTAATGGTGATATTGCGATGGGGGTTTTAGTAATTGATGAAGGTGGAACTTTCACAGGCCATAGTAATATGATTGTTAATGATTCAAAGAAATCAAATTCTAAAGCTAAACAAGACTCACAAAGTGAAGAACAAGTGTCTTAAAAAATATATAAAAAGACTTCCAGCTAATTTTAGCTGGAAGTTTTTTTATGCTTTAATGAACTTTCTTGACGTTTGTATATGTTCACCAATACGTTCTAAGATTGGTTCAACTGATGTATTTGGATTCATTAAGTCATAGTCGTTAATGTTAATGCGCATAACAGGACATGTATTAAAATTATTAATCCAGTTTTCGTAACGGTCATACATCTCTTTCCAATATTCAATTGGCGTATCTTGTTCCATTTGACGACCGCGGTTCTTTAATCGATTTAACACATCTTCAAAAGACCCCTCTAGGTATATGAGTAAGTCTGGGTGTGGAAAATAAGGTGTCATTACCATTGAATCAAATAAGTTCTTGTAAGTATCATAATCCGTTGGAGTCATTGTACCTTTATCATAATGCATCTTAGCAAAAATGCCTGTATCTTCATAGATAGAACGGTCTTGTATAAACCCACCGCCGTATTCGAAGATTCTTTTCTGTTCTTTAAAACGTTCTGCTAAAAAGTAAATTTGTAAATGAAAACTCCAACGCTCAAAGTCAGAATAAAACTTATCTAAATATGGATTGTTTTCTACTTTTTCAAAAGATGTTCTAAAGTTTAAAGCATTGGCAAGCGCATTCGTCATAGTTGATTTCCCGACACCGACTGTACCTGCTATTGTAATGACAGCATTGTTTGGAATGCCATAAGAATTCGTTTGGATCATGTTAATACTTCTCCTTTTTGGATGTGTTGTTTTACAATTGATAAGATGTAGTCTAAATCAGATTGATGTTCGATGAAATCTAATTGATCACCATTTAATCGAATGACTGGAATACCAGGATTCTCCGCCTCAAAATGGTCCATAAAGACATCGTAATCTTGTGAAAGCTGTTGTAAATAAGAAGATTGAATGTTTTGTTCAACTTCTCGACCACGCCTTTCAATACGCTCAAGTAATGTATCAAGACTAGCATGGATGTAAATCATTACATTAGGCTTTGGCATATCTTGCGTTAAAATATTAAAAATTTGTTCGTATTTATCATATTGTTGATTTTGTAACGTTCGTTTAGCGAAAATCATGTTTTTCATAATATGATAGTCTGAAACAACAGGTTTGCCATTATTTAAATAATGCTTCTCTATATCCTCTAGCTGTTTATAACGGTTACATAAGAAAAACATTTCTGTTTGAAAACTCCACTCTTCAATGTTGTCATAAAACTTACCTAAGAACGGGTTTTCTTCCACAATTTCTTTTAGAAGATGAAAATAAAAGTGTGTCGCGATCTTTTTAGACAAAGATGTCTTACCTACACCTATAGGCCCTTCAACAGCAATGAATGGCACATTTTCAGAATTCACGTTCATTCCTCCATTCGAAACATACATATTACTGCCCTCCATCATACCAAATTTTTAGACATAATTGGACATAAATTTACTTTTGAAAAATATTCTCTAAATGTTACCACTCACCTATACACTTTTTGATGTCCCACATAATCTATAATAACGATACAACAAAGGAGTGAATAAGTATGTGGGATGATTGCAAAGATTTCGATTGTAAGAATAGTAAATGTGTTTGTAAGACAGTAAGAAATATTGCTGCAGCACAGGATGAGGTTGTAACACCTGATTGTGATGTTAGCTGTAAACAGTCTATTCAAAATTTAGTATCTCCAACTGTAACGACTGGAAATGACACAATTCCATTTATTCTATATTGTAAAGGGGATTGTAAACCGTTCGTAGGTAGCGGGGTATTACAAGATGTTGTAAACAATACAACAAACTTCTTCTGCTTTGAATCACCAATTTTCCGAGTAAGTAAAATTCATAAAGACTGTTGTGCTGACTTAGAATTGTTACTACCTGTTAACTCAAGTGGTCAATGCCATAAGAAGAAGAAAAGCTTATGCGATCTTTTCGATGGTGTAACAGGCTTACAAAGAACTGGTATTTGTATTAAAGTTGACCTTTGTGACTTTGTCGCAATTTCTTGCTTAGAGCCAGTAAGAGCTCTTCCAGTTTCTGATTTAAACGTTGCTAACGCAGCAAAAGAATACTAATATTTAACGAAAGCTGGTACCTAAAGGGTGCCAGTTTTTTCTTTGTTTACTTTTATACCTATTAGGGTATAAGTAATGTAGAAGGATAATTTCCCGGTTTAAAAAAGTTTCAAATACATGCTTGACAAAATACCTATAGGGGTATATACTTACCGTATAAGTTAATAAAACAACTTTTCTGGCGTACCGACAAAGGGGGTTATGAAAATGGAATACGATGCAAAAGTTAAAAATAGAATTAAACGTCTTGAAGGACAATTACGTGGAGTACTACGAATGATGGAAGAAGGCGAAGATTGTAAAGAAGTTATTACACAACTATCAGCCAGTCGTACGGCAATTGACAGAACGATTGGTGTCGTTGTTAGTGAAAATTTAATTGAGTGTGTAAGAGAAGCTGAAGAGAATGGTGAAAATACAGACGATCGAGTAAAAGAAGCTGTCAACTTATTAGTTAAAAGCCGTTAAAGCTTTAAAAGGTTAAAGGGTTGACACAATTTATTTTATAATATAATATACCTATAGGGTATTTTTAAAAGGAAATGAGGAGGAATAACAATGAATATTACAAAAACATTAGACGCAAAAGGTTTAGCATGCCCAATGCCAATCGTAAGAACGAAAAAAGCAATTGAAGAAGTAAACTCTGGTGATGTATTAGAGGTTGTCGCAACAGACGCAGGAGCCAAAAGTGATCTAACAGCATGGACGAAATCATCAGGTCATGAACTATTAGAGACAAAAGAAGAAGACGGCGTATATACGTTTTACGTTCAAAAAGGCTAAGTTTTTTTAATGAACTATATACCTTTAGGGGTATAGAATGAGGAGGAATTTGAGATGTCAGAACAAAAGAAAACAAATATTATCTTATTCAGTGGAGATTATGATCGAGCGATGGCTGCTTATATTATTGCTAATGGTGCGGCAGCCTATGATCATAAAGTAACAATTTTCCATACGTTTTGGGGACTAAATGCCTTAAGAAAAGACGAAAAGCTACGTCCTAGCAAAACATTCATGGAAAAAATGTTCGGCAAAATGATGCCAAAAGGTGCTGAAAACTTACCATTATCAAAGATGCAGTATGCAGGTATGGGCCCTAAAATGATTAAAAATGTTATGAAGAAGCACAATGCAATGCCGTTAGATGACTTAATTTCAATGGCTCAAGAACAAGAGATTACACTACTAGCATGTACGATGACGATGGATCTTTTAGGATTAAAAGAAGAGGAACTGTTAGATGATATTGAGTATGGTGGTGTAGCAGCTTATATCGCTGAAGGTGAAGATGGAGCAATTAATTTATTTATCTAATTAGTAAGATAGGCGGCAATTTTATATAAAGTTGCCACCTATGATCCATAAAAATCAACTTATAAAGTGAGGGTATACCATGAAGGAAGTTACAGCTAAAGAAGTACAAGAACGTTTAGAAAACGGTGAAAAACTTAACTTAATTGATGTAAGAGAAGCAGATGAGATTGCACAAGGTATCATTCCAGGTGCAAAGCATATTCCTTTAGGTTTAATCGAATTTCGTGAAAATGAGTTAGAGAAGAATGAAGACTACATTATGATTTGCCGTTCGGGTGGTCGTAGTGGTAAAGCAACGCAATATTTAGAAGAACGTGGCTATGATGTAACAAACATGGCCGGTGGAATGTTGGACTGGGAAGGTCCTGTTGAAAAATAAATTTGGAGGGATTTCGCATGGAGGAAATTAAATCCGATCACAGTTTAGATGCAAAAGGTATGGCTTGTCCGATGCCGATTATAAAGACGAAAAAAGAAATGAAAAATATCGATTCTGGGAAAGTGTTGTTAATTGAAGCGACAGATCCAGGTACTAAAGCAGATATGAAGGCTTGGGCTGAGAGCACTGGTCATCAGTATTTAGGCTTTACAGAAGACGGTGACACACTTAAGCATTATATTCGTAAAGCAAGCGATGAAGAGGCTAAAGGTGAAACATCGTTTGAACACATCGTAAATAACGATGAACTTAAAGAAAAAATGGCAAGTGGCAATACCACTATTGTAGATGTTCGAGAATCAGCAGAGTATGCATTTGGTCATATTCCAGGTGCAAAATCAATTCCTTTAGGTGAATTAGACGATCGAGCTAATGAACTAAGTGAAGATGATGACATATTTGTCGTTTGTCGCACAGGAAATAGAAGTGACTTAGCCGCTCAAAAACTTTCTGAAAAAGGCTATAAAAATGTAACGAATGTAGTTCCAGGTATGAGTGAATGGGACGGAGACGTAGAAAAAGCTTAAGTAATACTATAGGAGGTATCATTTATGAGCTTTAAAGAGTTAACAGTAGACCAATTAGCAAAAAAAGTAGTAAACCAAGATAACTTGTTTTTACTAGATGTACGTAATGAAGACGCGTTTGAAGATTGGAAAGTAGAAAGTGACAGCTTTGAACATTTAAACAAACCTTACTTTGATTTAATGGATGGGATCGAACCAATTCAAGATCAAATTCCTGAAGATCAAGATGTTGCTGTTATTTGTGCAAAAGGTGGCTCATCACAGTTTGTTGCTGAACAATTAGTTGATGCAGGTTTTGATAATATTTATTCAGTAACAGGTGGAATGAAAGCTTGGAGTGAACATTTAGAGCCAGTTAAAATTGGAGACCTTGAAGGAAACGGTGAACTATACCAGTTCGTGCGCCTAGGTAAAGGTTGCCTATCATATATGGTTGTTTCAGATGGTGAAGCAGCTGTAATTGATGCGACACGTATGGCGGATACGTTTATAAATTTTGCTGAAGAAAAAGGTGCAAAAATTAAGTATGCATTAGATACTCACTTACACGCAGACCATATTTCTGGTGGCCGCACAATTGCTGAGAAAACAGGTGCAACTTATTATTTACCACCTAAAGATGCTGAAGAAGTTCAATTCGATTATGAGCCGATTGAAGATGGCAATGAAATTCAAGTGGGATCATCTAAAATTGATGTGCAAGCATTATATTCTCCAGGACACACAATCGGTTCAACGTCATTTATCGTTGATGAGAAGTATTTAATGTCAGGTGATATATTATTCGTTCAATCCATTGGCCGTCCTGATTTAGCAGGTAAAGCAGAGGATTGGGTAGGCGATCTACGTACGACGTTATATGAACGTTACAAAGAACTATCAGATGAATTAATCGTATTACCTGCACACTTCTCATTTAAAGAAGAGTTAAATGACGACGGTTCTGTACAAGAGAAGTTAGGGGTACTGTTTAAGGAAAACGATGGTCTACAAGTTGAAGACGAAAATGAATTCCGTAAGATGGTAACAGAAAACTTACCACCTCAACCAAATTCACACGAAAAAATCCGTTTCACTAATATGGGTAAAGAAACACCAGATGAAGAAGAACAACGTGAAATGGAAATTGGACCAAACCGTTGTGCAGTAAGATAAAAGATGTATTAAGAAGGAGCGGTTAGGCTCCTTCTTAATTTTTGCACAAGGTGCAGTTAAAAGTAAGAGAGGTGAAAATATGTTAAGTAAGTACGTACCGTCAGTGGACTGGCTTAAACGTTATAACGGAATGGACTTTAAAGGTGACTTAATTGCCGGCCTAATCGTTGCAATTATGTTAATCCCTCAAGGTATGGCTTACGCGATGCTTGCTGGCTTACCACCTGTTATGGGTCTTTATGCATCAACTATTCCACTCATTATATATGCATTATTAGGATCTTCAAGGCAATTAGCTGTTGGTCCAGTTGCTATGGTATCTTTATTAGTTTATTCCGGCGTTTCTACATTAGCTGAGCCAGGAAGTGATCAGTTCATTTCCTATGCTTTACTATTAGCTCTCATGGTTGGTGTCATCCAACTTGCCATGGGTCTATTTAAACTTGGCTTTTTAGTTAACTTTTTATCACATGCTGTTATTAGTGGTTTTACATCAGCTGCTGCAATTATCATTGCATTATCGCAGTTAAGTGGATTACTTGGAATTGAATTACCGAGTAAAGGTAATGTGTTGGAGCTATTAACTGAAGCGGTTGTAAACCTAAATGCTGTTCATATACAAACAGTTGCATTAGGTATTGGTAGCATCATTATTTTAATTTTATTTAAAAAGTATGTACCTAAAATACCAGGTCCATTAGTGGTGGTTGTGGCGACAAGTTTAGCTGTATATTTGTTTAACCTTGAGAATGAAGGTGTTGCAATTGTTGGAGGTGTACCGTCAGGCTTACCTTCTTTAACTTTACCATCAATGAGTTGGGACTCTATTTCAGCCTTACTTCCGATCGCTTTGACGATCGCGTTTGTTGGGTTTATGGAATCTGTAGCTGTGGCGAAAAAGCTTGCAGCTAAAGAAGGTTACAAAATAAATTCAAATCAAGAATTAAATGGTTTAGGTGCTGCAAATATAGTCGGTTCCTTTTTCTCAGCTTTTCCAGTGACAGGTGGTTTTTCACGTTCAGCGGTTAACTATCAGTCTGGAGCCAGGACAGGAATGGCAACTATTATTACTGCAGTTATGATCATTTTGACGTTATTGTTTTTTACAGAATGGTTTTACTACCTACCGCAAGCAGCGTTAGCAGCGATTATTATCGTTGCGGTATACGGACTAATTGATGTTAAAGAAGCTGTTCATCTATTTAAAGTAAAGCGAATTGATGGCTGGACTTTAGCTGTTACATTTTTTGCAACACTACTGACGAGTATAGAGACTGGTATTTTAACAGGTATTGTCTTCTCATTAGTCGTATTTATTTGGCGTAGTGCATATCCGCACGTAGCGGAGTTAGGCTATCTAGAACAAGAAGGGGTATACCGTAATATTGAACGTTTCCCTGAAGCAAAAACGTTCCCTAATACTATTATATTTAGAATTGATGAAGCACTATATTTTGCGAATATTGCTTTCTTAGAAAATAAATTAGAAAAACTGTTAGATAAGAAACCTGATACAAATCGAATCATTCTAGATTTTTCAGCAGTCAATGATATGGATGCTGTAGCGATAGATGAATTAGATGAACTGATCCAAGAGTATGATGATTATGGTGTAGAGGTTAATATTGCGAATATGAAAGGCCCCGTTAAAGATTTAGTGAAAAAAGCAGGTTGGTACGACAAATATGAAGACCGAATCCAGTATCTTTCTATTAACCAATGTGTAAAATAACGTTACGCATGGCTTTTCATTAAGGGGTTGTTATAAATGGAACCAACAAAAGACTCGAACTATATACAACAACATCTCGCTAATGAACGAACGTATTTAGCATGGATTCGTACAGCCTTAGCTATTATCGGAATTGGCTTTTTGATTGTGAATATACATTTCTCAACTAATACAAGCTTAACTCCATACTCAGACCGTTTAGCTGAGATGATTGGAATTTTGTCCGTGTTAATAGGGTTAGTGGGTATTATTTTTGCAACGGTTCATTATGTACGCAAAAGAACACAAATAAATGAACAGACATTTAAGCCAGCTGTTCATCTTGTTTGGCTCATTTCTGGGTTGATGATCTTAATGGTGATTTTATTTTTCCTTTACTTTTATTTATATTAACTAATCAAAGGGATAGACAAAACCCGGACGAAATCACTTTTGACTTCGTCCGGGTTTTGACTTTCTAATCATCGCTCCATCAAAACGCTTCGCTTTCACCCGCAGGCACAAGTTAAACATCTGCTCAAGTTCCCTACGCTTGCTTCTTTGCCGGGACACACTTGAGTCAGGCAACTTCATCGAAAGTGCATCTTTGCACACTTCCCCCTTTATATTAAAGTCTCTAATTTAGATCATTAACAAAAAAGTGGTTAATATTTGAAGTTAGTACTTTTAAAATTGTGCGTTTTGCTATACAATATCATTACTAGAATTTTTAAAATATTTACAATGTTCTATTTAAAAAGATGCGAGGTGATGGTTGTGAGTGAAAGCGTTTTAAAAGCTAGAAGTAATCAACACAATTTAGGGAACTATGAAGAAGCTTACCAAAACTTCAACTGGGAAGAAGCTAAGAAAGCTTTTTCTTGGAACGATACAGGAAAAGTAAACATTGCTTATGAAGCGGTAGACCGTCACGCTGAAAATCCTGATAAGAAAGATCAAGTAGCATTACATTATGCTTCACCTGATCGAAATGAATCGTTAACGTTTGAACAACTAAGTAAGCAAAGTAACCAGTTTGCTAATGTGTTAAAAGATCAAGGTATTGAGAAGGGTGATCGAGTTTTCTTATTCATGCCAAGATCACCAGAGTTTTACGCAAGCTTTTTTGGAATTTTAAAGGTTGGCGCAATTGCTGGACCTTTATTTGAAGCATTTATGGAGCAAGCTGTTCAAGACCGTTTAGAAGATAGTGAAGCGACGATGCTTATTACAACTCCTAACTTATTATCACGTGTTCCAGAAGATGATCTACCAAATCTAAAGAAAGTTGTTTTAGTGGGTGATGCAAGTGATATTCAAGATGGATACATCGACTATCATAAAGAAATGAGTAGCGCTAGTGAACAATACGACATTGAGTGGGTTGATTTAGAAGATGGCATGTTAATTCACTATACGTCTGGTTCTACTGGAAAACCTAAAGGTGTTTATCACGTACACAATGCGATGATTCAGCAATATCAAACAGGTAAATGGGTGTTAGATCTACGAGAAGGTGATGTTTACTGGTGTACAGCTGACCCAGGTTGGGTAACCGGTACGAGTTATGGTATTTTTGCACCTTGGTTAAATGGTGTAACTAATGTGGTCATTGGTGGTCGTTTTACACCTGAGGCATGGTATAAAGCTCTAGCTGATTATACTGTTACGGTATGGTATTCAGCACCTACAGCATTCAGAAAGTTGATGAGTGCAGGTGAAGATACAGTTAAACAGTTTGATTTATCTAAAGTTCGCCATATTTTAAGTGTAGGTGAACCGTTGAACCCAGAAGTTGTTCACTGGGGAATGAAAGCTTTTGACTTACGTATTCATGATACGTGGTGGATGACTGAAACAGGAGCACAGTTAATCTGTAATTATCCGACAATGGATATTCGCCCTGGTTCTATGGGTAAACCAATACCAGGGGTTGTTGCATCAATTGTTGATGATCAAGGTGAAGAATTACCACCAAACCAAATGGGTAATTTAGCGATTAAAGAAGGATGGCCATCGATGATGCGTGCCATTTGGAAGCGTCCTGAAAAGTATGAGAGCTATTTCTTAAATGGTTGGTACGTATCCGGTGATAGTGCATACCGTGACGAAGATGGTTATTTTTGGTTCCAAGGCCGTTTAGATGATGTGATTAATACTTCAGGTGAACGTGTTGGTCCGTTTGAGGTTGAAAGTAAATTAATCGAGCACGAAGCGGTTTCAGAAGCAGGAGTTATTGGGAAACCAGACCCTGAACGTGGCGAAATTATTAAAGCTTTTATTGCATTAAATGAAGGTTATGAGGAATCAGAAGAATTACTTGAAGATATTCGCCAATTCGTTAAGAAAGGGTTCGCTGCACATGCTGCTCCTCGTGAAATTGAAGTAGCAGAAGCTATCCCTAAAACACGTAGTGGTAAGATTATGCGTCGTCTATTGAAGTCTAGAGAGCTTGGCTTACCAGAAGGCGATACTTCAACGTTAGAAGAATAAGTTAAAGATCTATTAAGTGAGTGCCTTTTGAAAGGTGCTCACTTTTTTGTGCGAAAAAAGTGTTTAGATCACTTATAGTTAGGAAACTTAAATAAGTACATACTAATAAAAAATGGAATAAGGGGTGATTGTGTGATGGAACATAAGTTATATACATTTATCGGAATTGGGATAGGACCTTATAACTTAGGATTAGCAGCACTAACAGAAGACTTAAATGACATTGACCGCATATTTTTTGACCAAACACCAAAGATGGATTGGCACCCTGGTATGTTAATTGAAGGAGCAGACTTGCAAATTCCGTTTTTAGCAGACTTAATTACGTTTGCAGACCCTAAGAGTCGCTACACTTTTTTAAATTACTTACATGAACATGGCCGTTTATATAAGTTTTTCTTCTTTCAAAAATTAGAGATTCCAAGGCAAGAATATAATGACTACTTACAATGGGCAACTGACCAAATAAGCGGACTTTATTTCGGTCATCGTGTCGTTGATGTGATCGAACACCAAGATGCTAATACACCTCATTATGAAGTCGTTGTTGAAGATCAAGAAACAAATGAGACAACAAGTTATTATGCTAAACATGTTGTCATGGCAACAGGTTCTGAACCTGTTGTTCTTGATTCTGCAGAAGGGTTACCTGAAAAAGATGTATTGCATACGAGCCGCTATTTGTATCATAAAGATGAACTGTTAAACTCTAACCATATAACAGTCGTTGGGTCAGGACAGAGTGCTGCTGAAGTGTTTTATGATTTGTTAGAAGAACGTGAAAATAAAGAGTTTCATATAACTTGGTTTACTCGTAGTAAAGGCATTTTTCAACTGGAGTCAGCTAAAATGGGACAAGAATTTTTCTCACCTAACTATGTTGATTACTTCCATCAATTAAATTTTAAAAAGCGTCAAGAAACATTAGATACGTTAGATCCTTTACGTAATGGTGTGGATGAATCAACTCTTGAAGGTATATATGATATGTTGTATCACTATTCGATCGGTGAAAAAGACCCGAAAGTGACGATACAACCATTAACAGAAGTCAATGACATTGAGCAAAAAGGTCAACGGTATGAGCTGCACTGTGAGCAGTGGCAACAAGAGGAATCATTTAATTATGAAACGGAAAAAGTGGTTTTAGCGACAGGATATAAACCTAACATTCCGGATTGGTTTATGAATCGGTTTGAAAATAAAATTAAATGGGAGAAGAAAGAAGATTATTTATTTGATATATCGCGTCATTACCGCTTGAAGTTTAAAAATGAACGTCAAAACCAGTTTTATATGGTGACCAATTTAGAGCATTCTCACGGAACAGCTGCAACTAATTTAGGTTTGGCTATTCAAAGAAATATGGAAATTATTAATGATATGCTCGGTGAAGAAGTGTATCAAGCTAAAGGGCATTCGATTTTTCAACAATTTAAGCATGAAGGTTAATAAGTATGAGCTTTTAAGTTTCTCATAGTATGATATTGGGAATATTGTTTATAAAAATATCATTGAATAATAAGAGGAGGAATTATTATGGCTAAAAGAATAGCATGTGTTATGACTAACTTGTTTGAGGATAGCGAATATACTGAGCCAGCTAATGCGTTTCGTGAAGCAGGACACTCTGTTGAAACGATTGAAAAAGAAAGCGGAGTAGTTGTAACAGGTAAGCAAGGAGAAACGGAAGTAGCCATTGATTACGGTATTGATGAAGTAAAAGCAGAGGATTATGATGCACTCTTTATTCCTGGTGGCTTTTCTCCAGATATTTTAAGAGCAGATGAACGTTTCGTTGAATTTAGTAAACATTTTATGGACGAAAATAAACCCGTTTTTGCAATTTGTCATGGCCCTCAATTACTTATTACAGCAAAAGCATTAGAAGGGCGAACGGTAACCGGGTATAAATCAATAGCTGTTGATTTAGAATATGCTGGTGTTAATTTTAAGGACGAAGAGGTTGTTGTTTGTCATAACTTAGTGACAAGTAGGCAGCCAGATGATTTACCAGCGTTTAACCGTGAATCTTTAAAACAATTAAGTAATTAAATTAAAAAGCCAGCTACAGCTAAGCTGGCTTTTATACTATACATATAAAGGAGAGAGTGTGCATGATTGTGACATCTTCTAACTCTCACTTTAAGATGATCACACAACATGATCATGCTTTAGTGAGTGGGGAAATAGCAAGAAACTGGTTAGATTCATTGTTTGAAGGTGGACTTTATCGTAAGGAAGTTGAGTATGCAGTAAGCCAACACGATTGTGCTTGGATCCCATTAGACAAACATCCCACTTGGAATGAAGAAAAAGACCAACCGCATTCCTTTATGGATTATCCGTTAGAACCTAAAGTGGAACATTATCGAAAAGGAATTGGTTTAGTTGAGAATCAGTCTGAATATGCGGCTTTATTATGTAGCCAACATTATTTATCATTCTTCGATGAAAATACAACAAATTCGACTATTACCGACTTCATTTCCCAGGAAATGATTCGACAAGATAAAATTAAAAGCATCTTAGACATTCAAGTGCCAGAAGAGTATATTGATTTTCATTTCCGCTTACTACAGTTTTGTGATGACTTATCTTTATACCTTTGCTTAAATGAACCAGGGACAGCAAAAGAAGATGAAGACCCAATGTTTAAAGATGGTTTCAGACAACAATTTTCAGGTATTGAAGGTATAATCAAAGCAAAATGGCTAGACGAACAGACTGTTTCTGTTTCGCCTAACCCTTTTAAAAACCTTTTTAAAGTTGAGATCCCATACAAAGCTGTATCAAAAGAAGCTTGTGAAACGAGAGGACTTTTACAAGCTTATGACCTAACACCAAATGAACTTAGAGAAGTTTATATTCGTTAAACAATTTTATCGATATCAAAGTTATAATTCAGTAGTGCCCAGTTTTGTGGGAAGGCTAAGCCTAGCTTCCAATAACTAATTCCTTTTAAACCTAGTTCATCAATTAAATCAAACTTCGCCTGGATTGAACGAGCATCTTCAAACCATACTTCATGCTGGTTCCCTTCTTCATCCCAATAATAGAAATATGGTGCTTGTGCTTCTTCATCATATTCAATTGCTTGATTATTCTCTCTTGCGAGTTGAATCGCTTCGTTTGGACTAATTGCAGGTGCTGTAACGCCTTCTTCAAACGGTAAAGTCCAATCATATCCATAAGTGTTTTGACCAAGCATAATTTTTTCAGCTGGCATTTCTGATAAGGCATATTCTACAACTTCACGAACTGGCCCAATCGGCGAGACAGCCATTGCTGGACCGCCACCATAACCCCATTCATAAGTCATTAAAATCACAAAATCAACAATTTCACCGTGGGCTTGATAGTCATGAGCTTCATACCATGGCCCTGTTTGTTCGTCACTTGTCTTTGGTGCTAATGCTGTTGAGATGAGTAAACCTTGTGGGCTTAGTCTTTCTCTTGCCTTTCTTAAGAAATTGTTATAATCTTCTCGTGTTTCTGGTGGTAAAAATTCAAAATCAAAGTGAATATCACGATAGCCGACTTCATTTGCTATACGAATAATTTCATCTAGCAGTTGATCTTGAACTTGTTCGTCAGTTAAAATAATTCTTCCTAACTCTTGATCGAAAGCACCATCACGTAAATTTGTAATTACCATCATTAATGCTGTATTATTAGCTTGTGCAATCATAGGAATGTCATCTAATGGCGGTGGAGAAAGTGTTCCATCTTCATTCACTTCATAACTAAACATACCTAAGTATGTTAATAAAGGTGTGCGAGCCCAAGCTGATTCAATCAAACTGTCACTTACTGATTCACCGAATGGTTCAATATAGGCGTTAGTGGTAATCGTACGGCGGTCAGGCTCTGGTAATATTAACTCCTGACCAATCATTAATGGCTCATTTAAATCTAATTCATTGTAAGAGGCTAATAACTCATACGGGATATTTAACCTTTGACCGATTGAATAAAAGCTATCACCTTCTTGAACAGTGTATTGAGATACAGGAACTACTAATGCTTGCCCGATGACAAGGTCATCTGGCTGATCTAATTGGTTTACTTCAATGATATCCTCAATAGGCGTTTGATACCGGTTAGCAACAGAGTATACAGAATCACCTTGTTGTACGACGTGGATGAGCAATGAGCACACTCCTTTCCAATTTATTCTTTTTGAATGTATGTGTCAGTTTCTATAGATATGCATAAATGAAATAGATGTTCATAAGCCTAGAGGTGAAATTGTCATGCATGAGCAATATATGCAGTTAGCCATTGAAGAAGCGAAAAAAGCAGAAGCTATTGGTGAAGTACCAATTGGTGCAGTTATTGTATTTGATGGTAATGTCATTGCAACGGGATATAATAAACGTGAATCAAGTCAAAAAAGTACATCTCATGCTGAACTAATTGCTATTGAAAAGGCAAATGGAGCCATTGGGAGCTGGCGTTTGGAAGATTGTCAGTTGTATGTCACGTTAGAACCATGCCCTATGTGTGCAGGAGCTATTGTTCAATCAAGAATTCCCCATGTTATTTATGGAGCAAAAGATCCGAAAGCGGGTTGTGCTGGGTCTATTACTAACTTGTTAGAAGAACCACGTTTTAACCACCGCGCTAAAGTGGAACATGGTATATTGGAGGCAGAATGTGCGCACCTTTTAACGAACTTCTTTCATCAATTAAGACAAAAGAGAAAGCAAAAGTAGGAGAAAATATTGGTTCGTTATTATCATTGCATTTTTGCTTAAAAGATAATATACTTGTATATGCGCTAAACAAAGCGCAAACCTTATAACACTTGCCGTGCTAGGTGGGGAGGTAGCGGTGCCCTGTTACCCACAATCCGCTATAGTGGGGCTGAATTCCCGTCTGAGGTAAAGTAATCTTAAGGTCTGACGTAAGTGAATAGTGTTGACGTTTGGGTCCTGTGCAACGAGAACCCGTGAACCCTGTCAGGTCCGGAAGGAAGCAGCAGTAAGCGGTCTCTCTCGTGTGTCGCAGGGTTACCTGAACCGAGCTAGGATCTTGCGTAACGCTTATGGGTTACTTTATCGAAGATGGGTGCACGGCGTACATAAACGATGAAACTCACCTGGTTAATCAGGTGAGTTTTTTCATATATTTCGTAAAAACGTACGATACATTTTGAAATGTCTGATCCGAATCAGTTATAATGAAAAGAGAACCTAAAGGAGATTATGTCCATGGCATATCAAGCATTGTACCGAGTTTGGCGCCCACAACAGTTTCAAGATGTTGTTGGTCAAGTACATATTACAAGAACGCTACAAAATGCGATTGAACAATCAAAAGTAGCACATGCTTACCTTTTTACTGGTCCACGTGGTACAGGTAAGACAAGTGCTGCGAAAATTTTCGCAAAAGCTATCAATTGTGAACATTCCCCTGTTAAAGAGCCTTGCGGAGAATGTGATGCTTGTCGAGGAATTCAAGACGGTTCGATCTCAGACATAATTGAAATTGACGCAGCTTCTAACAACGGTGTAGATGACATTCGCGAAATCCGAGATAAAGTGAAGTATGCACCAAGCTCTGTTCCGTTTAAGGTTTACATCATTGATGAAGTGCATATGTTATCAACTGGAGCTTTTAACGCACTGTTAAAAACATTAGAAGAACCTCCAGCTCACGTCATTTTCATATTAGCAACGACAGAACCACATAAAATTCCACTTACGATCATTTCAAGGTGTCAACGATTTGATTTTAAACGAATTTCACAACAAGCTATTGTCGATCGACTGAAATTGATTTTAGATGATGGTGGTATTCAATATGATGATCACGCTGTCGTACACGTTGGTTTAACAGCTGAAGGCGGAATGCGTGATGCACTTAGTATATTAGACCAAGCGATTGCATATAGTGAAGATGGTCATATTCATATGGAAGATGTGTTAGCTGTTACAGGGTCGATTGCTCAAGAACAACTGTTATCAATGATTGATGCCCTTGTTAACCAAGATGGTAAAGAAGCGTTAAGCTTGCTTGATCAAATGATGCAAGAAGGTAAAGACCCAAGTCGCTTTGTCTTTGATTTTATCCACTTTTTAAGAGATTTGTATATGTACAACAGTGCAGAAGATGTTGAAGAAGCGTTAGTCCGAGCTATTCCGAACGAACAGTTTCATCAAGTAAGAGAACTTTTAACATCAGACTGGTTGGAAGAAGCCATTTCAATTCTTAACCAAACACAACAAGACATGAAATGGACAAGTAGCCCTAAAATCTTAGTAGAAGTTGCTTTGTTAAATATTCAAGAAATCAGTCATCAATCGACTAATGAGCAAGTGCAAACAACATCGCCAGAGTTGTTACAACAAATAGCAACATTAGAAAAAGAATTAAAAGCTTTAAAAGAACAAGGTGTTTCGGTTAATACAACAGAACAACCGAAAAATGAAACGAATAAACGACCAGCACCTAGTCGCCAAAATAAATATAAAGTACCTTATGAAAAGGTACGTCAAACTTTATCAGAAGCAACGAAAGAGGATATTAATGCGATCAAAACTAATTGGGCTAGCTTTATGGATGGGTTGAAAAAGACAAGTCCACCAGCACATGCTAAACTAGTTAATAGTCAACCGAAAGCAGCCTCTTCTCAAAACTTAATATTAGCTTTTAAGTTCGAGATTCATTGTTCACTTATTCAAGAAAACCAGGAAATGGTAGAAACTGTACTAAGTGATTATATTGGAAAAAGAATAACTATTATTCCGATTCCAGAAGAAGAGTGGAAACCAATAAGAGAAGACTTCTTAAGCCAACAATCTGAGCAAGGTGAAGGTGATGAAGATGAGGAAAGTCACCAAAATACTAGCACCGATGGCGATCAATTAATTTCTGAAGCACAAAAATTAGTTGGCGATGATTTAATAGAGATTAAGGATTCTTAAGGAAAACTTACAAGTATGAAAGGAATGGGAAATATGAATAACATGATGAAGCAAATGCAAAAAATGCAAAAGAAAATGATGAAAGCGCAAGAGGAACTTCATGAAATGACTTTTGAAGCAACTGCTGGCGGTGGTATGGTTAAAGTCGTCGCTAATGGTAAGAAAGAAATTACAGACGTTGAAGTTAACGAAGAAGTAGTCGACCCAGATGATGTAGATATGTTACAAGACTTAATCATTGCTGCGACAAACGATGTGCTAAAGCAAGTTGATGATACAACGAATGAAAAAATGGGACAGTTCACGAAAGGTATGAATATGCCAGGAATGTTCTAGGAGGCATGCCACCATGTATTATCCAGAACCAATTACAAAGTTAATTGATAGCTTTACAAAATTGCCAGGTATAGGTCCAAAAACTGCCGCTCGCCTGGCATTTTTTGTGTTAGAAATGAAAGAAGATGACGTGTTAGACTTTGCGAAGTCGTTAGTTAATGCTAAGCGTGAATTAACGCATTGTACAGTTTGTGGTCATATTACAGACCAAGACCCATGTAGTATTTGTAGTGATCAAAGTCGTGATAACTCTGTCATTTGTGTCGTTCAAGACCCAAAAGACGTGATCGCGATGGAGAAAATGAAAGACTTTCAAGGGAAGTATCATGTGCTACATGGCACAATATCACCTATGGAAGGTATTGGTCCTGAAGATATAAACGTCTCAACTTTAATTGAGCGATTGAAGGATGAAAAAGTTGAGGAACTCATTCTAGCGACTAATCCGAATGTTGAAGGTGAAGCAACGGCCATGTATATTTCAAGATTAGTGAAGCCTTCAGGTATACGGTTAACTAGAATTGCTCACGGTTTACCGGTCGGAGGCGACTTAGAATATGCCGATGAAGTGACGTTATCTAAAGCGTTAGAAGGAAGAAGAGACCTATAATAAAGATTTTCCTTTTTTAGTTCTATTAATAGGCTAAGCGACATAGCGTATTAGTAGGACAAGCGAAAGGAGATCAAATATGGATCCAATAGTTGTGACATTAGCATTTTTGGCGGTTGTTATTTTATTGTTGTTTTTTGGACCACCACTGAAGTTTATGCAATGGGCTTCAAAAGGGGTTTTGAAGGTCATAGTTGGTGCTCTGTTTATATTTTTCGCTAATGTATTTGGCTCAATGTTCGGTCTGCATATACCGATCAATTTGTTTACATCAGTGATAGCAGGCTTTTTAGGGATCTTTGGTGTTGGTGCATTAGTTGCGATCCATGTATTTATTTTATAACGGTCATTTAAGGAGGGGTGCAAATGCGCCTCTCTTTTTTAGTTAGTAAGTCTAAATTCAATGAAGGAATTTAAAACCAGACCCTAGAATATAGTAACAATACTATGGAAGGGTGGGTTCTCCGTGCTTGAAGTTAAACAAATAACTCCTAATCAAATATTAAACAATAAAAACAGACTAGAGGATTATTTAGAAGAAGAATTAAGTTCTCTAATAAAAAAGGATTCTTGGATGACTGAGTGGAAGAGTATAGCGCAACGCTTTAAAATGTTAGAGTTTAAAGAGAAATCTAATGAAGAAATAAAAGAACATGAGTGGAATGTTGAGCAAATATCAAAGATTATTGAGGAAACAATATACAACGTCAATCAATATCTTAATTTTAATAAAATACGAGTAACAGTGGTGCCTGCGTTACCATTTCGTTTTTTTCAAGATCATCCTCAGTCTCTTTGGACGAATGCTTTTACTAATGGTTCGGAGAATATCATCATAGCCATTCCTCCAAAACCAAACCTTGATTTCTTTAAGTACTTATTAGCACATGAAGGTCACCACGCTAGTCCTGAAAACCCAATCTACAATTTAACAATGAGTACTTTTACTTTGGAAGAATGGTATAAGATGGAAGGAACAGCTGAGTATTTTAGCCTTTCCTTGTATCCAGATTACAGGTGGTGGAAAGATTATTTTTCATCTGATGTCGAAAAGAAATATTGGAACGAATGTAAAGATTACTTAAAATCAACAGACGACCATATAAAAAGTCCTTTGTGTTTTGGAAGTGAGCAACTTGGTATCCCTGTGTTTAGTGGGTATTCTTTTGCATTACGACTTGTCTCAAACTTCGTATCAAAGAATGATGTTAAAGATATAAGGAAACTTTTTTCCGTGGATGCAAATCGATTTATCGAGTGCTATAAAGAGAATGTAAGTAAATAACTTTATTATAGGCCTACCGCAATGTGGTAGGTTTTTAATATTGTTTAAGCAACAACAACTGAAGTTACCAGAACATTCTTCTAAAAAAGTTTAATAGATACGTATAAAAATCTAGTAAGTTGTCCACTCTAGTTAATGGAGGTGGGAGACGATGAAAGGTCAATCAATTAATTGTTGTCAAATTTGTGGAGAGTGGAAGCAAGACGGGATTCATGTATTATCTTCTTTTATTTGTAAAGGTTGTGAAAGAGAGATTGTTAATACTAACCCTGACGATGAGCGCTATCAATATTTTGTTGATCGATTGAAATTCCGCCGTTTACTAAATCAAACGACATCATAACTTTATAAATATCTCCCCTAATTTAATATAAAAAAGAAGCGGCTAATGATTAGCCGCTTCTTTGCATTTACTCAGGGTCGTCTCCGATAATACGAACTTCTCGTTCTAAATCTACTCCGAATTTTTCACTAACTGTTTTTTGAACCATTTCGATCGATTGAATGTATTCAGTTGCGGTTGCGTTGTTTTTATTAATGATAAACCCAGCATGTTTTTCAGATACTTCAGCTCCACCGACACCTTTTCCTTGAAGACCGCTATCTTGAATCAATTTTCCTGCGAAGTAACCTGGAGGGCGTTTAAACACACTGCCACAAGATGGGTATTCTAACGGCTGTTTTGATTCCCGTTTGTACGTAAGGTCATCCATGACAGCTTTAATCTCATCATATTTACCGGGCTTTAATTCGAACAAAGCCTCTAAAACGATAAAACCTTTTTCTGGTATATTACTATGACGGTATTGTAAGTCAAACGCATCTGCAGGTAGTGTTAGAAGGTTGCCTTCTCGGTCAACGACGACGGCTTCTTTTAATACATCTTTAATTTCACCGCCATAGGCACCTGCATTCATAAACAAAGCACCACCGACTGTTCCTGGAATACCGCAAGCAAACTCTAGTCCTGTTAAATGTTCTGCTAAAGCTTCACGTGATGCATCGATGATTCGAGCACCACTTTGAGCGATCATCTCATAGCCATCTACAGTTATATCATCTAACTTTTTAAGACTTAAAACGACGCCGCGAACACCACCATCTTTTACGATTAAGTTAGAGCCGTTTCCAAGTAGTGTGAAAGGTAGCTGTTCTTGGTTAGCAAACTTTACAACTTTTTTCACTGCTTCATATGACGTAGGTGTTACAAAAAAGTCGGCTTCCCCGCCTAATTTTGTATAAGTATGATTATTTAACGGTTCATTGATTAAAATATTTTCATCTGAAAGGATTTCACGCAGTTTATGTTCAATTGATTGATCATCTAACATTAATTATTCACCTCTAATATTCATCATAGAGAATTTAACGCACGGTGTGTCAAAGGTCTCTCTTTTATTTATTGTATTATTTTATTATTGTAACATGAAAATTTATAAAAGTTAGTTTAGAAGTGTATAACGTTTATGTTACGTGATTTTATTTTCGTGTACAATATGAATTAAAACGAGTTTAAGTTAGGTGTTTATATGAGTCAACAACGAGCGCCTTTGTATGAGGCGATTCAACAGCATTTAAAGCAAAAGTGCTATTCATTTCATGTCCCAGGACATAAAAGTGGAGACATTGTACATAATCAATTCAGGCACATGAAAGAACTGTTTCGCTATGACTTAACGGAATTGCCAGGTCTTGATGATCTTCATGAATCAGAAGGCCCTATATTAGAAGCACAACATTTAGCTGCTCAATACTTTGGTACAAAACAGACTTTCTTCTTAGTAAATGGGACGACTTCTGGTAACCTAGCAATGATTTTAGCCAGTTTAACTGCAGATGATCACGTGCTAGTGCAACGAAATTGCCATAAATCAGTGATGCATGCTTTAGAATTAGTAGGAGCAAAGCCTGTTTTCATCTCACCTGAATATGACTCAATTGCACGTCGATATTGTCATATATCTTCCGGTGTTGTTAAACAAGCTTTAACGAATGATCGAAATATTAAAGCTGCTATTCTTACTTATCCAGATTATTTCGGAACGACTTTTGATTTATCGTCGGTTGTGCAAGTCGCTCATTCTTTTAATGTTCCAGTTTTAGTCGACGAAGCACACGGTGCTCATTTTTCATTCGATGCACCATTTCCTAAATCAGCAACACAATGTGGTGCTGATCTCGTCGTTCAATCAGCTCATAAAACATTACCTGCATTAACGATGGGGTCTTTTCTCCATGTGAACTCTGATCGAATCGATCGCAGTAAATTAGAGTATTATTTAGAAGTTGTCCAATCGAGCAGTCCATCTTATTTAATTATGACGAGTTTAGATTTAGCTAGGCAGTACATAGCTAACTATAGTAAAGAAGACCAAGTACGGTTAGTTGAAGAAATTGCGGAGTTCAACAATCAGTTAAATAAGTTGACTAACTGTAATGTTCTACCTGTTCGTGAACAAATGGATGACCCTTTAAAAACGGTTTTAACTTCAGAGACAATAGATCTGAATGTAGTGTACAAGCATTTACACGATTACGGTATTGATGCAGAGTTAGTTGACCAAAATCAATTGTTATTCATCCATGGAATCAAATTAGATGAAGACTTAAGACAAAAGCAGAGTATGGCATTAATTAATTGTATAAAAAAAGTGGAAGACAACGCTTATCATGATAAAATGGTAGACAGTCATTTTGATGTAAGTAAAATTCAACGTTTTCAATATTCATATCGTGAGTTAAAGTTGTTAAAAACAGAGTGGGTAGATGTTCATGAGGCGAGCGGGCGAATTGCTGCTGAGTCGATTACACCTTATCCACCTGGAATACCAGTTATATTAAATGGTGAATATATTTCTCAACAAGCTTTAAACACAATTGAAAAAGCTGAAAAACGCAAACAGCATATTCAAAGATCAAGTAATAACTATAAAAATAAAATAAAAGTTTATCAAATTTAATATAAAGGGAGTTATCTTCGTGAGCGGATTATTTATAACATTTGAAGGCGTAGAAGGTGCGGGGAAATCTACAGTTATTCAATATATTTCGAATCAATTAAGTGCTGAAGGTTTTGAAGTTGTAACAACACGTGAACCTGGAGGCATTGAAATTGCTGAAAAAATTCGTGAAATTATTTTAAACAAAGACCATACTGCCATGGACAGCCGCACAGAAGCTTTACTTTATGCTGCGGCCCGTAGACAACATCTAGTAGAACGAGTAATGCCTGCATTAAAACGTGGACAAGTAGTTTTGTGCGACCGGTTTGTCGACAGTAGTTTAGCATATCAAGGCTATGCAAGAGGATTAGGGATGGAAGAAGTCTATCAAGTAAACGAATTTGCGATTGAGGACTGTATGCCTGACTTAACTATTTTATTTGAACTCGACCCTCAAGTTGGTTTAGACCGAATTAGTGACAATGATCAAAGAGAGAAAAACCGACTTGATTTAGAAAAGCTAGATTTTCATAAGAAAGTAGAAGAAGCTTATCATCAATTAAAAGAGCGTTTCTCTGATCGAATTAAAAGTATTGATGCTCATGAGTCACTAGAAAATGTTCAGACAGAATGTGAAACAGTTATACGTTCTTTCTTATTAAAGAAGTAAGGTTTCGTATGTACACGTTTTGTTAAAAAATAATCATATCATGTGCTAAATAATCAGAAAACTTGTTATAATATTAATAAGTACAAATTATGAGGAGGAAAAGGATGAAATTAATCCTTGCGATTGTTCAAGATAAAGATTCAAACCGTCTTTCAGATGCGTTGTCTGAAGAGAACTTCAAGTCGACTAAATTATCATCAAGTGGTGGTTTCTTAAAGGAAGGTAACACGACATTAATGATCGGTTGTGACGACGATAATGTCGATCGGGCTTTAGAAATTATTAAAGATAATTGTAGTTACCGCGAACAAATGGTAGCACCAATTTCACCGATGGGTGGTAATGCAGACTCGTACATTCCAAAGCCTGTTAAAGTTGAAGTTGGTGGAGCAACGGTTTTTGTTCTTCCAGTTGATGCTTTTCACCAATTTTAGTAGGAGTGACAAGTAGTGAAAGTAAGCCAAGACGTACGAACGCAAATGGAAACATCTAAACAAAATAATCTGAAACAAACTAATGCCAAATCATCTTTTCAAAGCGTAGTTGGACAGGAGACACAAAAGCTAAAGGAAACAGAATTAAACCGTCTTTTGGCTGATTTAACGAAGCAAGGTGAAAAAGTAGCGAAGTTCCGCTCGTTTCAGGATTTAGGGAAATATAAGAAGATGGTCAGACAGTTCATTCAAGAAACAGTTAACTCTGGATTAGATCTTGAACAGTCCCGAAAATGGGATTTAGAAGGTGGCAGCCAAACCCTCTCTTTAGTTAAGCAAATTGATGATAAGTTAATTGAATTAACTGATGACGTATTAGATCAAGAGAAAGATTCAATTGACGTTTTAGATGTCATTGGAGAAATTAAAGGTATGTTACTAAACTTATATGCTTAAAGGAACAGGATGAATGAAATGACAACAACTTGGTCAACGATGCGTGAAGTACAACCTGTAGCAACACGTATGTTACAAAACAGTATTGTGAAAGCTAGAATTGCTCATGCGTATTTATTCCACGGACCTAAAGGGACTGGCAAACAAAAGGCCAGTCTTTTGTTTGCGATGCGATACTTCTGTGAGCAAACTGACAAGCAGTATAGCGAACCTTGCTATAAGTGTAGCTCGTGTAAAAGAATTCAAACAGGCAACCATCCTGATGTGCATTTTATCGAACCAGATGGACAGTCGATCAAAAAAGACCAAATTGAATATTTACAGAAAGAGTTTACATATACAGGATTGGAATCGAATCAAAAAGTATATGTTTTACATCAAGCAGAGAAAATGACGACAAATGCAGCGAACCGTTTATTAAAATTTCTAGAAGAACCGAGTAGACAAACCGTTGCCATCTTATTAACAGAAAATACTGGTTCTGTATTAAATACGATTTTGTCTCGTTGCCAAAGAATTCAATTTCACCCTTTGAAAAGCGAAGATATGTACGAACAATTTGTTGGTGAAGGGATTCCAGAGTCGACAGCCAAAATTTGTGCTGCTTTAAATATAGGTTTAGATGAAGCGAAAGAGCTGAGTCAAGATAGTTGGTTTGCCGAAGCAAGAAGAATAGTGATACAATTAATAGATAAAGTGATGAATCCTAAAGAAGAAGGTTACTTGTTTCTCCATCAAGTGTGGTTAAATCATTTTCAAGAGCGCCACCAACAGGAGTTAGGTATAGATTTGCTGTTGTTATGGTACCAAGACCTTATATCGTATCATTTAGATAGAGAAGATATGGTCGTGCTAACAGATCAACTAGACAGACTACAACAATATCAGTACACAATTTCGTTAAGTGATGCAAAAACATGTGTTTATGAACTCTTACAGACAAAGCGTAAGTTAGCATATAACGTTCACAATACACTTGCAATGGAACATTTAGTCCTTCAATTGCAGAGGTGATATAGATTGTTAGAAGTAATTGGAGTTCGCTTCAAAAAAGCGGGTAAAATATATTATTTCGACCCTGGTGATGCTGACTTAACAACGGATGATTATGTCATTGTTGAAACAGTACGCGGAGTCGAATTTGGTAAAGTAGTAATCTCGAATAAACAAGTTGATGAAGAAGATGTCGTTCTTCCACTTAAGAAAGTTATTCGAATTGCCGACGATAAGGACAAGCTAACGGTAAGTGAGAACAACGAGATGACCGAAGAAGCAGTCCGTACTTGTTCTAATAAAATTAAAGAACATCAGCTTGATATGAATTTAGTTGATGCTGAGTATACATTCGATCGTAACAAAATAATCTTTTACTTTACAGCAGATGGTCGTGTTGATTTCCGTCATTTAGTTAAAGATTTAGCTGCCGTGTTTAAAACACGAATCGAACTAAGACAAATTGGCGTTCGTGATGAGGCTAAAATGTTAGGTGGAATAGGACCTTGTGGAAGAATGCTGTGTTGTTCTACGTTTTTAGGTGATTTTGAACCTGTATCAATTAAAATGGCGAAAGACCAAAACTTATCATTGAATCCTGCTAAAATCTCAGGCTTATGTGGCCGTTTAATGTGTTGTTTAAAGTATGAAAATGATATGTATGAAGATGCTAAACAAGAGCTTCCAGATATCGGGGAAAGCTTAACAACATCACATGGTTCAGGTAAAGTTGTCGGCTTAAATATGCTAGAAAGATTAGTACAAGTTGAATTATCAGAGATGGAACGTGTTGTCGAATATACACTTGATGAGTTAATTGATGAAGGAGCAATTTCTGTTCCAGCAGCAGAGTAATGAGGTGGATGTTGTGAACAAAAAAGAAGTTTTAGACCGTTTTTCTCATTTAGAAAAGCAGTTTGAAGACTTACAGAAAGACTTTTCATTATTAAAAAACGACCTCGTACAGTTAATGGAAGAAAACCATCAACTGGCGCATGAAAATCATCATTTACGTCAACGTTTAGATGATTTAACACAAGAGGACTCGTCAAACGATGAACAAACTCCTTCAAAAAGCGTCGGTGAAGGTTATGATAATTTAGCTAGAATTTACGAGGAAGGCTTCCATATTTGTCACGTTTATTTCGGAACACCTCGTGAAGAAGAAGATTGTATGTTTTGTTTAAAGTTTTTTAATTAAATATACATGTTGTAACATCCTTTACTGCAAACAGTGTAGTAAAGGTTGTTTTATGTAGGGAAGCTTACTTGTAACAACGTTAAAACACATAAGAGGGATGAGCTATATGGTAGAGTTAAAAGGTGATGAAAGAGTAGACTATTTATTAAATGACCAAAGACGGCAAATTATTCAAAGCCCAACGGTTTTCGCTTTTTCGGTGGATGCTGTACTTTTAGCTCATTTTACATATTTGCCAATTAAACGAGGTCGTGTTTTAGATTTATGTACTGGCAATGGAGTTATACCACTTTTCTTAACTAAACGTTCGCAAGCAAAAATAGTCGGGGTTGAAATACAAGAACGCCTTTATGATATGGCTGTACGAAATGTTCAACTAAACAAACTTACAGATCAAATAGATATGATTCAAGGTGATTTGCGAGAAGAAACGAAACGGTTTAACCAAACGTTCGATGTTGTCACGTGCAACCCACCATACTTTAAAACGAAAGAACCTAATAAACGTAATCAAAACGAGCATTTAACGATCGCTCGCCATGAAGTATATTGTGATTTAAATGATGTATTAAAAGCGTGTAGCCGTTCTGTGAAATCAGGTGGGAAAGTATCGATGGTTCATCGGCCCAATAGACTTTCAGAAATTATGACAGTTGCTAAAAGTTATAAGTTAGAAGTAAAGCGGTTGAAGTTTGTTTACCCTAAACGACACAAAGAAGCTAATATTGTATTAGTTGAATTTGCTAAAGATGGACAACCTGATTTAAAAGTAGAACCGCCATTATATATCCATGAGGAAAATGGGGATTATACTAAAGAGATGACGAAAATATTATACGGTGAAGAAGGGAGTTCCGCTCATGGTTAACGTTCAAAAGAGTTTTGAACAAGAAGGGGCTAAACTATACGTTGTTCCGACACCAATTGGAAATTTAGAAGACCTCACATTTAGGGCACTGAAAGTATTAGAGAGTGTTGATCTTATTGCGTGTGAAGATACGAGGCAAACGCAAAAGTTACTTAACTTCTTTGACTTAAACAATTCATTAATTAGTTTCCATGAGCATAGTCATGACAAACGTACTGAGGACATTTTACAACGCATTCATAACGGTGGTTCCATTGCATTAGTAAGTGATGCAGGCATGCCTTTAATTTCAGACCCCGGATATACTTTAGTTAGTCAGGCTCGAGAACAAGGAATTGATGTTGTCGTATTACCTGGAGCAAACGCAGCGTTATGTGCTTTAGTCGGCTCAGGATTACCGACTAACTCCTTTACATTTGCAGGTTTTCTACCTAAGAAAAAGAAAGAGATCGTTACTATGTTAGAATCACTTGATCAACAACAACATACGCTTATTTTCTATGAATCACCATATCGAGTGACTAAAACATTAGAAGTTATGAAAGAAGTATACAGTAGTGGTCGAAAGGTTACACTGGCTAGGGAGTTAACAAAGAAGTTCGAAGAGTATATTAGTGGTTCTATAAATGACGTTTATGATTGGTCTATATCGAACGACTCTACGATACGTGGTGAATTTTGCATCATTGTTGAGCCAATTGATGAAAAAGATATGGAAAGTGATATCTGGTGGGGTGATTTATCGTTAGTAGAACATGTAGAATACTATATGGAAAACGAACAATTAAAGACAAAAGCAGCTGTTAAACGAGTTGCGCAAGACAGAGGCTTTCAAGCCGTGAAGTGTACAGCGAGTTTCATCAGTAACATAAAAAAACGGGACTTTTAATAGCCCCGTTAGAATTAGCTCATTTTCTTTTGTATCTCGTCGATTAGCTGTTGTGCGCCTTCTTTGCTAAGGACGATATTGTCTCCAACAGAGATGTTGTCGTTAGAGATTTCGCCAGTTATTTGGCAAGCCATGTTTGGCTGGTATTTCTTTAGGACGATTTGATCGTCATCTACGTAGATTTCTAGTGCGTCTTTTACGTTTATATCTAGTGTACGACGCAACTCAATAGGAATTACAACTCTTCCTAATTCGTCTACTTTTCTTACGATACCAGTTGATTTCATTATTTTTCTCCCCTCTCGATCAAAATTTCGCTATCTTTCGCAACTAAATTTACCACTCTTTGTATGTATAGTCAATTAATTAAAATATAAATAATTGTAAAATGTTTCATTTTGAAACAACATAGATGATTTACATAAGTTGTCAGAGTAATATGAGAGAAACTATGAATAACAATGGAAATTATTTAATTTAATCGTTACAATATATAGTACCTAGTTGTATATAAATTTAATTATATAATAAAGAAATAGCATTTAAATATAGGAGGTCAAACCATGCCAGAAGAACGTAATACGTTTTATATTACAACACCTATTTATTATCCGAGCGGCAATTTACATATTGGCCATGCTTACACGACAGTTGCTGGTGATGCCATGGCACGTTATAAGCGCTTAAGAGGTTATGACGTTATGTATTTAACCGGCACTGATGAACATGGCCAAAAGATTCAACAAAAAGCTGAAGAAAATGGTGTAACACCTAAAGAATATGTTGATGAAATTGTAAATGGAATTCAACAGCTTTGGGATCAGTTAGATATATCACATGATGACTTTATTAGAACGACAGAAAAGCGTCACACAGATATCGTTGAAAAAATTTTCGACCAGCTAGTTCAACAAGGCGATATTTACCTTGATGAGTATGAAGGTTGGTATTGTACACCGTGTGAATCTTTCTTTACAGACCGTCAGTTAGAAGAAGGGAATTGTCCTGATTGTGGCCGTCCAGTAGAGAAAGTTAAAGAAGAGTCGTATTTCTTCAAAATGAGTAAGTACGTTGACCGTCTCGTTCAGTTTTATGAAGATAATCCAGAATTCATCCAGCCTGAAAGCCGTAAAAATGAAATGTTAAATAACTTTATTAAGCCAGGTTTAGAAGAATTGGCTGTGTCACGTACGACAGTTGACTGGGGTATTAAAGTACCTGGCGATCCAAAACATGTGATTTACATTTGGATCGATGCTTTAACTAACTATATTACAGCGCTAGGTTATGGAACGGATCAAGATGAACGTTATCAAAAATATTGGCCGGCAGATGTTCATTTAGTTGGTAAAGAGATTGTTCGTTTCCACACGATTTATTGGCCGATCATGTTAATGGCGCTTGATTTGCCACTACCGAAAAAAGTGTTTGCTCACGGTTGGTTACTAATGAAAGATGGAAAAATGTCTAAATCTAAAGGAAACGTCGTCGATCCTGTTGATTTAATAGACCGTTACGGATTAGATTCATTACGTTACTATTTATTACGCGAAGTGCCGTTTGGTTCTGACGGTGTCTTTACACCAGAGGCATTTGTTGAACGTTCTAATTATGACTTAGCGAACGATTTAGGTAACTTGTTAAACCGTACAGTGGCGATGGTTAATAAATATTTTGATGGAGAAATTCCATCAATTACGCTAAATGAAACTGAATATGATCAAAGCTTAATCGAACTAGCTGAACAAACAAAGCAGCAAGTTGAAAATGCGATGGATGAGATGGAGTTTTCTGTTGCTTTATCAACGTTATGGCAGTTTGTCAGTCGTACAAATAAGTATATCGATGAAAATGAACCTTGGGTGTTAGCTGAAGATGAGTCACAGAAAAACCGTTTAGGTAATGTGATGGCTCACTTAGTTGAGTCGTTACGTAAGGTCGCTATTATGTTACAGCCATTCTTGACTTCTACACCTGAGAAAATTTTTAACCAATTAGGTATTGAAGACGAATCGCTAAAAGCTTGGGATAGTATTTCGCAACATGACTTAGTTAAGGGTGCTCAAGTTGTCAAAAAAGGTAAACCGATCTTCCCTCGCTTAGAAACAGAAGATGAAGTTCAAGCGATTAAAGATATGATGACTAAAAATACACCAAAACAACCAGCTGAAGAAGAAATCACAATTGATGACTTCTTCAAAGTTGATTTCAAAGTAGCTGAAGTTGTTCATGTCGAGAAAGTTAAGAAAACGAACAAATTATTAAAGATTCAAATTGATTTAGGTTCAGAAAAGAGACAAGTGATTTCTGGTATAGCTGAACACTATTCAGAAGAAGATTTAGTAGGTCGCAAAGTAATTTGTGTAACGAACTTAAAACCAGCTAAGTTAAGAGGCGAGTTATCAGAAGGCATGATCTTAGCTGGTGAAGATGATGAAGGAAACTTGTCATTAGCTACAGTGGATCAAACTTTACCTAATGGAACACCAATAAAATAATATTAACAAAAAGGGGACGCAGTTTTACGTTCCCTTTTGTCTTGTATAACTAGAGGAGTGGATATAATGTTATTTGATACACATGTACATTTAAATGCTGATCAATTTAATGAAGATCGCGAAGAAGTAATCCGACGTGCACAAGATGAAGGTGTGACACATATGGTCGTTGTAGGATTCGACCGCAAAACGATTCCATTAGCTATTGAGATTGCTGAAAACTACGATTTCATCTATGCAGCGGTAGGATGGCACCCTGTAGATGCAATTGATATGACAGAAGAAGATTTAACTTGGATTGAAGAACTTAGTCGCCATGAAAAAGTCGTCGCTATTGGTGAGATGGGTCTAGACTATCATTGGGATAAATCACCGAAAGATGTCCAAAAGGATGTGTTTCGTAAACAAATAGCATTAGCTAAACGTGTTAATATGCCAATCATTATTCATAATCGAGAAGCAACTGAAGATATCGTTGAAATATTACAGGAAGAACAAGCAGGACAAGTTGGAGGCATTATGCACTGTTATAATGATCATGTCGACTATGCTAAAACGTGCTTAGATATGGGCTTTCATATTTCCCTAGGTGGCCCAATTACTTTCAAAAATGCGAAAGACCCTAAACTAGTAGCGCAAGAAGTGCCGCTTGAAAAATTGTTAATTGAAACAGATTGTCCGTTTTTAGCACCACATCCGAATCGCGGCAAACGTAATGAACCAGCCTACGTCAAACTAGTCGCTGAAAAGATAGCTGAATTAAAAGATTTATCAGTAGAAGAAGTAGCAAGACAAACGAATGAAAATGCTAGACAATTATTTAAAATCTAGTATAGATGCAGTCATAAAAATGTATGTTCAACGTACGTATAATAGAGGCCTGTTTTGGTTATGATGGCATGTAGGCACCTACTTTAGTCTATTATTCTATGGCTAAAGAACTACTTGTAATAAATATGTAATGTTTATTTAATTGAATATTATTTGACTTATAACTATATGGTGCCTATAATCAAATGCGTACAGAGGAGGCATTTTTTATGGCAGGTACAGAACAGGCGAAAAAGGGTTTAAGTCGTTTTGGATTTAAGCAAATAGCCCTAACCTTGTTCGCAACAATTTTAGTTTTAGCCTCAATTACTTTCTTTGTCTACGACTCTATGAGGGCTGAAGTAACTGTTGTGTTAGACGATGAAGAACAAACAGTTGTAACTACAGCGGATACAGTAGATGAGTTGTTAGATGAACTTGATGTTGAAGTCGGTGAACATGACCATCTATCTGTAGATGTCAATGCTGAATTAGAAGATGGTATGGACATTACTTATGAGCAGGCAAGAGAAGTTATTGTAACAATGGACCAACGTACAGAACATTACTATACAACTGAAAATACAGTAGAAGATTTTTTAAATAATAAAGATATCGAATTATCAGAGTATGACCAAATGTCAGTTTCTCTAAATGATTCGGTTCATGATCAGATGCATATTGCCATTAACACAGCTTTTGAAGTGAAGATTGTGGACGGTGGCGATGAAGAGACAAAGGTTGTAACAAACCAGACGGTCCAAAGTTTACTTAATCAAGAAGGTATTGATTTAAATGAGCATGATAAGTTAAACGTTGATCCGTCGCAAATGGTTAGAGACCAACGTGATATTGAAATAGTACGTGTGTCTATAGACTATGAAACTGTTGAAGAGAGTGTTCCATATACAACAGAGACACGCGATGACGATTCAATGTTACAAGGTGAAAGTGAAGTTGTTCAATTAGGTGAAGAGGGTAAAAAAGTTCAAGAATATGAAGTCGTTAAAGAGAATGGTGAAGTCGTATCTCGAGAGCTTGTCGATGAAGAAGTTGTAGAAGAAAGTGTTAATCGTGTTGTAATGGAAGGAACGAAAGAAGAAGTTCAACTTGCATCTTCATCTTCTGGTGAGTTTCAAGAGTTTACATCAACGAAGTATACAGCAAACTGTCCATCGGGTTGTACCGGAATGACGGCTACAGGTGTTGATGTAAGTGATTCTATTTATCACAACGGCATGAGAGTGGTCGCAGTTGACCCTAGTGTCATTCCGCTTTACTCTATTGTCGAAGTTAAAACACCTAATGAAACTTTTACAGCTATTGCACTTGATACAGGTGGTGCAATTGTTGGAAACAAGATTGATATTTTAGTTGATTCGCATAGTGAAGCGATGAATTGGGGCTATCGAACGGTTCAAGTTCGAGTAATTGAATAAAACAATCTTTTTTGATTTATAGATAATCCTGCTATACTATAATAACGTATAGTTAGGATTATCTTTTTTGGTTTAGATCCTTAAAATTACATAACGAATTAGACTTGAACAAGAAAGGAAGCGTCCGTTTGCGAATAAATGAAGTGATTGTCGTTGAAGGTAAAGACGACACCGTACGTGTTAAGCTAGCTGTCGATGCCGATACAATTGAAACGAACGGTTCAGCGATTAATGAAGAAACGATCGAACAAATTAAGCACGCGAAAGAAAAACGCGGTGTGATTATCTTTACGGACCCAGACTATCCAGGAGAGAGAATAAGAAGAATTATCGATGAACACGTCCCAGGGTGTAAACATGCCTTTTTACCTCGAGGTCAAGCAAAGGGTAAAAAAGGTTTAGGTGTAGAACATGCTAACGTCGATGACCTCAAAAGGGCGTTAGAAGCAGTATATGAAGTTAATGAGACACAACATACAAATATCATATGGAAGCCGTATTTAGTCCAATATGGCTTAATAGGTGGAAATAAAGCTAAACAAAGGCGTGAAAAATTAGGATATCTATTAAAAATCGGGTACGCGAACGCTAAGCAGTTAGAAAAACGGTTAAATATGTTTCAAATTGAAATATCAACTCTAGAGCAAGCTATGGAAAAGATCTATGAAGAGGAGCGAACGAGTGAATGAAGCCGATTGCAACAATTA
>NZ_AKIF01000005.1 GCF_000269905.1 Alkalibacillus haloalkaliphilus C5 | reverse complement strand
AACCTCCGCCACCAACAAATCCTGCCATTGCAGAAGCACCGACTAATCCAATGGACGCAATCGTTAAGTTCAATGCGATTGTACTTAAGGCTTCAGGTAATAAAACTCGATAAATGATTTGCCAATTAGTCGCCCCCATTGATTGAGCCGCTTCAATCACTCCTTTATTTACATCAAGTAAGCTACTTTCAATTAATCTTGCAATATAAGGTCCTGAAAATAAGACAAGTGGTACAGTTGCAGCTGCAGTACCGATTGATGTACCCACTAACAAACGTGTTAAAGGTAAGATGGCAACAAGTAAAATGATAAATGGGATTGAACGGAAAATATTCACCACACCATTTAACACATTAAATACAACTCTATTTTTCATTAACCCATTATCTCTTGTTACAACTAAAGCAACACCTAAAGGTAAACCAATGAGCGTGGCTAGTATTAAGGCGATTGAAACCATCAGTAATGTTTCTTGAGTTGCTTCTAAAATACGTGGCCAAAAATCTAATAAATTAACTTGCACTTGCCATCACCCTTTCTACCGACACGATTTCTTCGATGTAATGAACTGCCTTCACAATTTCTTGATCTTCACCTTGCAGCTCTACAATTAAGTTCCCGAACGGTGTTTCTTGAATTTCTAATATTTGACCATAAAGAATGTTCACTTCAACATTAAATCGCTTAGCAATCCTTGAGAAAACAGGTTCACCAGCGTGTTCTTTCAAAAATGTAACGCGATAAATATGACGTGGATGGTTATGCTCCTCAACCCCTTTCAAAATGGACTTAGGTATATCATCTTTCATGACGCTTTGAATGAACTTATGGGTTGTTTGATGTTTTGGATTTGTAAACAAATCAAAAATTGACCCTTGTTCGATCACTTCCCCACCCTCCATTACAGCAACTCGATCACAAACGTCTTTAACAACGTTCATTTCGTGTGTAATCATTAAAATCGTCACATTATACTCATCTCGAATTCTTTTTAACAGCTCCAATATAGACTGAGTTGTTTCCGGGTCTAAAGCAGACGTTGCTTCATCACATAATAGAATATCAGGTGATGTTGCAAGAGCTCTTGCAATGCCTACACGTTGTTTCTGACCACCTGATAATTGGTCAGTGTAATAATTCGCTCGATCTTTTAAACCGACGAAATCTAATATTTCTTCAACCCTTTTCTTAATCTTATCTTTCGGTTCACCGGACAAGATGAGTGGAAATGCAACGTTATGGTAAACCGTTTTTGACTCTAACAAGTTGAAATGCTGAAAAATCATACTAATCTTCCGACGCATTCCTCTTAATTCTTTTGCAGATAAAGACGAAACGTCCTGACCATCAACGAGCACCTCTCCTTCAGTCGGTTTCTCCAATTGATTTACTAAACGTACTAAAGTGCTTTTACCAGCTCCACTAAACCCGATCACACCGAAAATTTCTCCACGTTCCACTTGAAGATTCACTTGATTTACAGCTACTAGCTCTTCACCTTCATGCTCATACACTTTAGAAACATTTTTAAAGTTAATCATGGTGATCGCTCCTTTCTACAAGAACAACAAAAAACCCCCTCTTCTTACCTTGTAAAAAAGATAAGAAGAGGGGGTGAGTAGTTATATAAACAACCCGACTCCTCTTATCTTTCAAATACTTCACAAGTATTTGCTGGAGTTGGCACAGTGTCTGTCGCATAACAGACCCGCTGCCGAGGTTTCAAAGGGCCAGTCCCTCCACCTCTCGAGATAAGAAGATTTTAAGTTTTTGCTATTTTGAATTTTTAAATGATAAATACAATCATAAAAACTTTACGTTTAAATGTCAATAATATTTTTAAAATTCATTTTTAATTTGTTGGTACTCTTCATCTGTAAACGCTCTAGACCTCGTTAAAAAGCGCTTACCGTGAACACCTTCTAATGAAAACATACCGCCTCGACCATCAACAACATCGATAATTAACTGGGTATGTTTCCAATATTCATACTGGCTTTTATGAATGTAAAAAGGTGTTTCACCAATTTCACCTAAATAAACATCTTGATCTCCGACTAGTAGGTCACCTTTCGGATAACACATCGGGGAACTGCCGTCACAGCAACCGCCAGATTGATGAAACATTAGCTCACCATGCTCTTCTTTTAGTTGGTTAATTAATAGAATCGCCTCTTCAGTTGCTGTTACACGTTCAACCATGTCCCTTTCCCCTTTCGTCAATTTTAAAAGAATCCTAGTTTTTGAGGGCTGTAGCTGACGAGCAAGTTTTTCGTTTGCTGGTAATGCTCTAACATCATCTTATGATTCTCGCGTCCGATTCCTGACATTTTGTAACCGCCAAATGCAGCATGTGCAGGATAGTCATGGTAACAATTCGTCCATACACGCCCTGCTTCAATCGCACGACCAAAACGGTAAGCTGTATTAATATTACGTGTCCAAACACCTGCACCTAAGCCGTATAGTGTGTCATTGGCAATTTGTAGAGCTTCTTCATCTGTTTTAAAAGTCGTAACCGCTAAAACAGGGCCGAAGATCTCCTCTTGGAAAATGCGCATACTGTTATCGCCTTTAAATACAGTTGGCTTCACATAATAACCGTCAGCAAACTCACCATCTTTCACATTTTGTTCGCCACCGATTAAGCATTCAGCCCCTTCTTGCTTTCCAATATCTAAATAAGACAAAATCTTCTCTAACTGTTCACTAGACGCTTGAGCACCCATCATCGTATTTGGATCTAACGGATTGCCTGTTGCAATCTCTTTAACGCGTTTTAGCGCACGCTCCATAAACTCGTCATAAATATCTTCATGAATTAAAGCACGTGATGGACATGTACAAACTTCACCTTGATTTAGCGCAAACATAACTAAACCTTCAATTGCTTTATCTAAAAAGTCATCATCTTCATCCATGATATCTTTAAAGAATATGTTCGGTGATTTACCACCTAATTCTAATGTAACGGGAATTAAATTCTGTGAAGCGTATTGCATAATCATGCGGCCTGTCGTCGTTTCACCTGTGAATGCGACTTTACCGACACGATCACTTGAAGCAAGTGGTTTACCAGCTTCTAGGCCAAATCCGTTAACGATATTTAACACACCTGCTGGTAACAAGTCTTCTATTAACTCCATTAATACTAAAATTGATGCCGGCGTTTGTTCTGCAGGCTTCAAGACGACACAATTACCTGTCGCCAATGCTGGTGCTAACTTCCATGTCGCCATTAATAGCGGGAAGTTCCACGGAATAATTTGGCCTACAACACCAATCGGCTCATTAAAATGGTAAGCCACCGTATCGTTATTAATCTCACCAATCGTACCTTCTTGTGAACGGATCGCTCCTGCAAAATAACGAAAATGGTCAATTGCTAATGGTAGGTCTGCATTTAACGTCTCACGTACGGCCTTACCGTTTTCCCACGTTTCAGCAACTGCTAACATTTCTAAATTGTCTTCAATTCGATCAGCAATCTTGTTCAAAATATTAGCGCGCTCTGCAACCGACGTCTTACCCCAAGCATCTTTTGCTGCATGAGCAGCATCTAATGCAAGTTCCACGTCTTCTTTAGTCGAAGCAGGTATTTCACAAAAAGCTTTCCCCGTCACTGGTGTAACATTGTCAAAGTACTTACCATTGGTAGGTGCTGTCCACTTTCCTCCAATGTAATTTTCATAACGTGATTTAAAGTTTACAACCGCTCCATCTGTGTTCGGAAATGCATACGTCATCAATTAATTCCTCCCCTATATAATGAGTTTAATAGGACTGAACTAGGTGTGTTAGACAAGTTTATGTCTCACTCTATATGTATGCGTTTACATTTTATTGTATGATAAAGCGAAACAACGAAACTTGTAACAACATTTTATCAGAAAAGATTGAATTTTCAAAACAAAATAACCTAAAAAAGCTTTGGACTTCACGAGCCCAAAGCTTCCCCTTTTCTTCTCACTAATAAAATATACGATAATAGAGCACTCATTTGACAGACTAGAATAATCGATGCTAACGGAAGAACTGTAGTCGTCCCTAGGAAACCAACAAGCGGTGCTGCTACACCACCAAATATAAACTGGAATAAACCTAAGAATGCAGCTGCACTTCCAGCGTTATTTTCTTGCTTTTCCATAGCAAGTGATAAACTTGTCGGATTTAATACGCCAACACTTGAGATAATTAAGAAGAGTCCAAACATAACAGCCCAAAAGTTCTCACCGTTTACCGATGCCAATAGTAACGTAACACCACCAGATAAGGCTATAACGAACCCTGCGACAAGTAATCTCTCTTCTTTCACATAATCTACTACCCTACCAGTTATTTGACTAAGCGTTATAAAACCTAACGCATTAACACCAAAAACAATCCCATAAGTTTGTGCTGATAAGTTAAAGATATCTTGTAAAATGAATGATGAACCGGAAATGTATGAAAACAATGCAGCTGCCACAAAACCTTGGATCAGCGCAAAGCCGATAAAACTCTTTTGCTTTAATAGAGCTACAAATACATTCACCGTATTTTTTAAACCGCCAGTTGAACGTCTGTCTTTAGGCAACGTTTCTTCTACCTTAAACACGCTCATTATTGTAACTAAAATACCCGCAATAGCTAGAATCGTAAAAATTCCGCGCCATGAAGTAAAGGTTAATACTTGCCCTCCGATTACTGGCGCTAGAATCGGAGCTAGTCCCATTACTAAAATTAACAATGAGAACATCTTCGTCATATCAGGTCCAGAATAAAGATCGCGAATCATTGAACGAGATAATACAATTCCTGCTGCTCCAGTAAACCCTTGAATGAAACGACAAGCAATAAATACCCATATGTTCGGTGCGATTGCACATAAAAAAGAAGCAATAACAAATAAAGAGATCGCTAGAACTAATGGTCGCTTCCGTCCATATATATCACTCATTGATCCTATAATTAACTGACCAAATGCAATTCCTAGCAAACTAGCAGTTAAGCTAATTTGTGTTAAAGAATTCGTCGTATTTAAATCTTCTGTTAAAGCTGGAAAAGCCGGCAAGTACATATCAATTGTTAATGGAACAAGTGCTGTTAACGCACCGAGCATTAACAATAACTTAAATCGGTTACTCGTCATCTTGTGTGTCAAATGAAAACTCCTCTACGCCCTAAAAAATTACAACAAATCTATCATAACACTTATGTTCCATGTTCTAAAGAAATTGAATTTTAATAATCAGTTGCAAAGTGTGCATAAAAGACGTATACTGTATATATAGATATATACAGTATAACAGTGAAGGATAGGAGTTGATTGGATGAAGAGTTGGAAAGAAGGGTTTTGGCTTGCCACATTCGAACTAAAGGTTGACCTATGGAAACGAATTGCGAACCAAATTTTATTGGTATGTTTATTTTCTTTTATTGTCATTTCAATGTTCGACGGTTATATAGAAAACAATGTAATGGGGTTCGATATAGTATTTTTGTTATTATTCTTTTACTCTGCCTCATGGGCATTGCCTAAGGCTTTTCAATATCAAAAAATAAGTCAAAACACATATGCATCACCTTATTTCACATTACTTAACTCGATACCGATTCAGAGAGGTTCAGTCATTAGAAGTCGATTCATTGTCAGTTTTATTAATACCGTTCCTATTCAAATAGTCATTTTACTACTTTTATATTACTTTTCGCCCGAGATTCAAAACATGTTGACCGCAACAGAATATATCGCTTTTTCAATCATTTGGCTAGGGATTGGACTTTCTTTCGGATCGCTCCTACCTGCTTCAGATGTTGGCGATCACGTTACTAAATTAGGATTTATAATGATTTCTATAACCTTTGTTTTTTTTGGAATGTTAATCCTCTTTTTATTCAATGTCTTAGTAAGTGGTGTTGTTTACTCTACTATCACACTTGCTACAAAATGGCCTTTATATAGTGTCATTTTCACAATCATAATCACCATTGTTAGTTTGAAGAGCTGGATTAAATATGCTGAAAACAAAGTCGATCGAATGGATTACTTCGTATAAACTGCTCGAAAGGAGATTTTTTAGTGAAGCTCCCAATTAAATTGTCGAAACAATCAAGAGAACCCTACTACCACCAAATAGAAGAACAAATTAAAGCGTTAATTGCTAGTGGTCAGCTAATAGCTGGTACGCCACTACCTTCCATTCGGGCTTTATCTAAGGATTTAGAAGTCAGTGTTATTACAACAAGAAGAGCCTTTCAAAACTTAGAATACGAGGGCTTTATTTATACAGCTCAAGGAAAAGGAACTTTTGTCGCTGAAATTAATAGAGGGACTATGCAACAGGTGCAGCATGACACAGTCCGAAAAGCTATTAATAAAGCAATCGAAACGGCTAAACAGCACAATTACACAAACGATGACATTAAAGCCATTGTTCGTGATGTTTTAGATGGAAAGGAGGATTTAAGTTGAACACGATCTTAAACGTTCAAAACTTAACAAAGCAAATAGATGACTTTGATTTAGGACCAATCAGCTTTGACTTAGAGCCCAATACAATCACAGTCATTGTTGGAAATAACGGGGCTGGAAAAAGTACATTACTTAAATCAATCTTAAATTTTGTGAAACCAAACGATGGGGATATCCGTCTACTTAATCAGGGTCATGAAGACTTAACTGTAGATGTACAACAAGAGATTGCTTATCAACCACAGCAATTAATTGGGTGTGACCCATTTACAGGTGATCAGCTTCAACAATTGTTCAGCAAGTCGTATCACAACTGGGATGAAGATAATTTTCAACATATAATTAAATCATTTGATATCCCACTTCATAAATCATTTAGCAAACTATCTAAAGGGATGCAACAAAAGCTAAACTTCGCTTTAAACATCGCTAAAAATGCGAAGCTCATGATTTTAGATGAACCAACAGCTGGAATGGACATCCCATCTAAGCAGAAAGTCATCGACATTTTGAATGATTGGGTTGAACAAGACGGACGTACAATACTGTTAACAACACATCAAGTCGATGAAGTTAAAAAGTTAGCTGACTACATCATGATCATGAAAGATGGAAGTCTATTAGCGCACGAGGAGAAAGACACCTTAACCAATCAATTTAAACTGTATTGGTTACAAGAAACAGCAACTAAAGAGAACATTCCAGGTGAAGTTAGTCGCAATGGAAATCAGCTAATAAGTGATACCCCAATAGAAACTGAAGCCTGTTTGCAGAGAGAACAAATTCATTGGGTTACAAGTGAGCACCTTGATTTAGAAGAAGTTATTTCACTTATGCTCACACGATAAACCATTAAGGGAGAGAGAGTTATGGAAACAGTTTTAAGTGTTGAAGGACTAGAGAAATCATTTAAAGGCACAAAAGTTCTTCACAACATTACCTTTGATGTTCACAAAGGGGAAATTATGGCGATCTTAGGGCCGAACGGTGCTGGTAAGTCAACAACCATTCGTAACATAATGGGAATTATGTACCTGATGATGGAAGTGTAACATTTCACAACCATCAAGGAAAAAACGAAATCCCTCGTCACAAAATCGGTTACTTACCAGAAGAACGTGGGTTGTACAAAAACGTAAAAGTAATGGATATCATTCTTTACTTTGCAGAACTTAAAGATTACCCAATAAAAAAAGCTAAAGAAAGAGCACTTCAATACTTAGAGAAGTTTGGACTAGAAGGAAAAGAAAATGTCTCAGTTGAAGAGTTATCGAAAGGCATGGGGCAAAAAGTACAATTTATCGGCTCGATTATCCATGAACCAGAGTTATTAATATTAGATGAGCCATTCTCTGGTTTAGACCCCGTTAGCCAAGATGTCTTTAAACAAGAAATTAAAGAACTTGCTAATAATGGAACTGCAATTTTATTAAGCTCACACCAAATGAATTTAGTTGAAGAAATGTGTGACCGTTTATTTATGATCAATCGTGGCCAGAAAGTTATTTATGGTTCATTAAAAGACGTCAAATCGAAGTACGCTAACTTCAAATGTACTATTTTAGGTGATAACCCTGTACATCAACTTAAATCTATTAATCAAGTATCTCGTGTTGAACAAGAGGGGCACAGTTCTGTTTTATACTTAGAACAAGGGATTGAACTTCCTTCATGGTTACACACTTTGCCAAATGACTTAGATATTGTAGAGTTGAAAGTGGACCGAATTTCACTTCATGAAATATTTGTTGACGTTGCACTAGGGCGATCAATCACAGAGGAAGTAGGTGGCACAAATGCGTAATAGTATTAAAGTCGGTAAGTGGGAAATTAAAAGAAATATTAAAAATAAATCGTTTATCATTTCATTATTTTTAACACCGCTGATTTTTGTATTTTTCGCGACAGTGCCAAACTTGTTGAGCGGAAATGATGATTATGACACGGCAACAACTGTTTACGTAAATGATCAACTTGGCACATTCGATATGATTGAACCAATTATAGAAGAAAACGACATAGTCAACTGGGACTTAGCTGAAACGAATGAAGAGATCCCCACTATTCAAGAACGGTTTGAAGAAGAACCAAACTCAGCATACATTCAAATTGATCAACATACAGCAGAAAACGGGGTTGTTACGTATGTAAAAGGTGATGACGTCAGTCCACAGTTTTCAAACCAACTTCGTATGATTGAGCAACCTTTAAAACAACTTCAATTACAAAGTGCAAACCTCACTGAGGAACAAATGGAGTTAATTTCAACACCTATTTTGTTTGAGGCGGCTGATGGTAATGATGAAGCTCAAAATGATGAGGAAGCAACAGCTGATAGTATAGGAATAAGTGACCCGTTTGAAAGAGGGATTCCTGCTGCTTTCGCTGGCCTTGTTCTCTTCTCGATTGTCATTACTGGTATGATGATTTTCCAAAGCGCATCACAAGAGAAGAAGGATAAAGTTGCTGAAATTATTTTATCTTCTGTTACACCTGGTGAGCTTATGCAAGGTAAAATTTTAGGGTACTTTGTTTTAGGTCTCATTCAAGTTGGTGTGTGGATGCTATTTGCAATTCCGATTGCGATCTATTTGTTAGATGACGTTCCTGTTTTACAATACTTACTCGTCCCTGAAACGTTAATCCTTATATTCATCGCGATATTAGGGTACTTATTGTTTGCTACTCTATTTGTCGGTTTAGGTGCGACATTAGAAGATGCAAGTTCAGGAAGCAACTTCCAAGGGATGGTTATGATGCTACCATTTATCCCTGTTGTCATTATTGGACCTGTATTAAGTGACCCAAGTGGCATCGTTGCTCAAGTTGGAAGTTATATACCATTCACATCACCTACCATTCTCATTTTAAGATTAGCCACCTTAGATAATTGGCCATGGATTGAGATTTTAATCGGCATTGCGATCTTACTTGTAAGTATTTGGTTGTTCATGAAGTTAGCAGGTAAGATCTTTAAAGTCGGCATTTTAATTTACGGTAAAAACGCGACACCACAAGAGATTTGGAAATGGTTAAGAGCATAAAAGAGTAATATTGTTACAAAGCTGAACGATTGTTACGAACTTCGTGCTGTCGTTCAGCTTTTTTATATAATTTCAATCAAACGTGACAAAATAAGGCTAACTATTATTATCGGAGGACTGTTTAGTGGAAGAAACAATTAAAGATTCACTTATCGTTATTGGCCGCGTAGTCACAATCTTACCGCTACTTTTATTTATGACGATCTATATGGGCAAGCGTACTATTGGAGAAATCCCTGTGTTTGACTTCTTAATTATTATTTCTCTCGGTTCTATTGTTGGTGCAGACTTAGCTGACCCATCTATCAGCCACATATACACAGCAGTTGCTATTGTATCAGTTGCACTTCTCCAACGAGTTATTACTAAGCTTAAACTTGCTAACAGGCGCTTTGGCAGAATCGTAACGTTTGAGCCGACAGTTGTGATCCAAAACGGGCAATTCCTTAAAGAAAACATGAAAAACATCGGCTATTCGATTGATAACGTCTTACAACTCTTAAGAGAGAAAGATGTCTTTGATATCGATGAGGTTAAAACAGCTATTGTTGAATCAAGTGGTAAAGTAAGTGTGTTAAAAAAGTCATCGAGCACTAATGTTACCCGTTCTGATTTAAATATTACCGGAAAGGCAGCAGACATTGCATTACCAATTGTTGTTGAAGGAAAAGTTTACACACATGTATTAGAAGATTTCGGACTTGATTATGATTGGTTACAAAAACGAATGAAAGAACAAGAGGTCCAAAATGTTAATGAAATCTTTTATGCTACGATCAACCAAAAACAGAAGCTTCACATTTCACTTAAAGAAAACAACTTAAACGTTCCGCGAATATTACATTAAACAAGCACGATTCATGTTAAACACCTATATCATATAGTAATGAATAATAACGAGGTGTTTTAACAATGAATCCAATTGTCACTGGTACTTCTACTGAAGATGTAGTCACGATTGATGTTGACTTATGTCAGCGCCCAATTAGTTACTTAAATGTGTTTAGATCAGACCAACTAGTTGGAATTTTTGAGCCTGTAAGAAGTTTTCACTTACGTAATGAAAGTTTAGAGCCTATTACAGTCGAGTGTGTTTTTGGAGATGGTACTACCTACTCCACTTACTTAACATTTGATGAAAACCGACAAGTAAGGCGTCCAAGCGACTTTAGGCCTGGTGATATTTTAGTGGCAAGTGATAACTTTGGAGATGTCTTTCCTCCTGGTTACATAGGTCACTCTGCTATTGTTATTGATGAATATCGTATTGCCGAATCTGTCACATCACACCCACAAGTAAGAACAGCACCAATCGATAACTTTCTCTCTGTTCACACCCAAGTGATGCATGCTCGTCCAAAAGACGCGAGCATTGGTATGGCTGCTGCTGAATATGCAAAAGAGTATGTAGATGCCTATGATACGAATTTAAAACAAGGTAACTCTGTTCCTGAGTTTTCCTTTTCAACACGTGTCCCGCTAAATGACCCTAACGATGCGATTTATTGTTCTAAACTGGTATGGTTAAGCTACTATTACGGTGCGGATGTAGAGTTCCAAAATAACTTCTATTTATTCGCTCCAGTTGATTTAAAGGCTAACATTGAAATGGATGACCGTTTCGATGTGATGTATCAACACCCTGAGTTTGATTTTAAAATTAACTTGAAGCTTTAACTCCCCCATTCAGTTGGCGAATGCTATTTAAGATTCGCCGACTGTTTTTTAATGACAAAGACTCACCATACTTCTATGGTAAGTCTCTTCATTGCTAACTTATTTTATTACAGCATACTTTCCGATTACAGGGAGTGGTGCCATTTCACCTTTAGCCGCGTTCAAAATCCCAATTAACAAAAGAATAAAAACAAATAAATTTCCAATCGGTAAAATTAACAGCCAGCCAATAATAGGGATTAACGTTCCGGCTGTGTTTATTATAATTGCCGTTAAAAGTAACAGTAATCCTTGATTAGCATGGTATATTGCAAACTTTGACTCTTTCGCTACTAACAATGGAATAAAGAAAATAATATACGCTACAATACCTAAACCTTTGTTCTTATGAGCATCTTCAATACTCACTTGGTCTTGCGGGGGCTCATTTTTCTGTTGATTTTCTTTTTCACCTGTCATCATCTCTCCCTCCTGTCTATAAAACCTTAATCAATTTTATGTTACTTAAAATTGCTCTATGACTGTGAACAACTAATGAGGAGGGAGATTGTAGTCAAGTGCAAACCAAAATCATATTTATAATAAACAGCTTTTTTAAAGATGAAGATCGCCAGCCCTAGCAATGTAGTGACTGGGTTAGCACTTTCATTAGTTTGAATTAATTAGAATATTTAGTAAAATTGTTTTAAATAACTTTAAGGAGCGAGAATAGATGGCAAATAGAACGGTTATCGTAACAGGTGGGGCACAAGGAATCGGATATGCTATTGCAAAAGCGTTCAGTAACGAAGGTGACTATGTTCATATTTGTGACTTAAATGCTGAATTAGTTAAAGAAGCAGCAAATAGCTTAATCAACTCAACAGGCCATCAAGTCGATGTAACGGATGAAAAACATGTTAACGCGTTTGTTGAACGTGTAGTTAAAGAAAATGGACAAGTCGATATTTTAATTAATAATGCTGGGTTACAACATATTGATCGTGTCGAAGATTTCCCACTAGAAAAATGGAACTTACTCATTAACGTCATGCTTACAAGCCCTTTTTTACTAACGAAAGCAGTCGTTCCAGTTATGAAAAAACAGCAATATGGGAGAATTATTAATATATCTTCTGTTCACGGAAAAACAGCCTCACCTTACAAATCAGCATACATATCTGCAAAACACGGGGTTGTCGGCTTAACTAAAACCGTTGCCATTGAAACTGCAAACGATGGAATTACAGTAAATGCCATAATGCCTGGGGCTACAAGGACGAAGTTAATTGAAAACCAATTGGCAAAGCTTGCTAAACAAGACCAGACTACTGAACAAGAAGCATTAGAGAAAAACTTACTTATAAAACAACCGATGAAACGTCTGCTAGAACCAGATGAAATAGCGCAAACGGCTTTGTTTTTAGCATCTAACAAAGCGAGTGCCATAACAGGCGAAACTGTCAGCGTCTCTGGTGGATGGTAAAGAAGAAGGTGATGATTTGAGCTATAAAATTGCGGTATTAGCTGATATACATGGTAATGCTTTAGCTTTAAAAGAAGTGTTAAAACATATTAATACAACAGACAAGGTCGAACATATTTATTGTCTAGGTGATTTAATAGGAGTTGGACACCAAACAAACGAAGTGTTAGACTTGTTATTTTCAAGAGGCGACATCTCTTTTGTACGTGGCAATCATGACCAAGATGTTTTAAGCATTATAGATGGCGAGAAACCTAACAGTAAAGGTGAAGAGCGAGAGCATCATCATTGGATTGCATCTCATTTAAATCCAGACTTTATCCCAAAGTTAAGAGAAATTCCATACACATTAAGACGTCAAATCAATGGTGTCCCGTTCTTATTTTTGCATTACCATTTGAAAAAAGAACCTAAATTCCTACCTGTTAATTACGACCCAAGTATTGATGAGCTTGAGAAACTTTATTACAATGAACAGTCTAAAGTCGTCTGTTTCGGACATCATCACGTTGTCCACCATTTTAAAAATGACAATCAACTGTTTTTAAACCCCGGTGCTTTAGGTTGTAGTCACAACCCAATCGCTCAATATGCAACGATTACTGTTGGTGACAATGGAAATATTAATACTTCTTTTTTTGAAGTTCCATATGATCCAACAGAGTTTCTGAATAGTTATGAAAGACTCGAAGTGCCTGCTCGTAAGTTTATTTTGAATAATTTCTTTGGTAATCAACATATTAAGTGAAAAATTACCATTAAGTTCAAATTTGACAACTGCTTAGTATAATTAACTTTTGACATTATAAAATTTTTCGTTAATATTAGAGTTATAAATTAAAAATTTAACAAACTTAACACTGAGGAGGTTGTTAAATGAGTCAAAATGACGAACAGGCAAGGGAATCCGTCGATCAAGCAAAAGACATTGTCATTGAATCATTAGGTGAAACGATGGACCTTTATGGTGTTACGAGAAGTGTCGGCAACCTTTACGGTACAATGTATTTTGAGAAAAGCATGACCTTAGATGAAATGCGTGAGAAATTGAAAATGAGTAAGCCTAGTATGAGTACTGGGGTTAAAAAGCTGCAAGAATTTGATATCGTCAAACAGTCATTTCGTCGTGGTTCAAGAAAGCAAACATTCGTTGCTGAGAAAGATTTCTTCAGTTTCTTTAGTAAATTTTTTACTAAAAAGTGGGAGCGTGAAGTCAACTTAAACCTTGAAGCGATTAAAGAAGCTCAACCAATTTTTGAAGAGGTAATGAATTCTGAAGATGTTTCTCAAGAAGTGCGAGATGAAGCTCGAGAACTTTATGAACAAGTCGAATACTCAAAGGCGTATTACTACTGGCTTGAACAACTTGTAGAAGGAATTCGTAACGGTAAGATTTTCGAATCATTCCCACCACCTGAACAAAACAAAGACAATTGACAATCATCCCCTATCTCTAGTGTTTGAGATAGGGGATTTTTTATTTGAGGCATTTTTAACCTGTTGTTCCATCGTATATTTTAACCTGTACAGAAAAAAATAAGTGTAAGAAAGGCAGGGAGGAACTATGGATGAAGAACGTGCAAAGGAAATTATCGATTCACTTGTTATGATTAACGTTAAATACCACGGTATTCCCGTCTATATTCAAGAAGTCATAAACAGTGAAACCGCGGCAATTTTTCCATTAGATGAAATGCACCATGAACAGGAAGTTGATTTAAATGGGTTGTATGAAGACGACCCAACTTAGAAGGAGGGGTATAAATGGACCGTTTGCGTGCACAGCAAATCGCTGAATCGCCTGAAATGAAAAATGTACAATACAATGGGCAAAATGTTTATATCCAACATGTTAATGATAACGATACAGCTCATTGTTATTTTTTAGACGATCCTGAAAATGAATTTGATGCTCAGTTATCTAACTTAAGGGAAAAGATTTAATTAATCGAGCGAACGCCCAATTAATTAGGCGTTCGCTTAATAAGTTTTAATTTCGCTTAATTATTTTGATTTTCGCTTAATTATCTCTATATTCGCTTAATAAAATTATATATCGCCTAATTTTGAAATAATTAGGCGATTTTTCTAGTTGAGCTATAAGAAGGTGACTCAATACCGAGTCATCAACTAAATTACATACTATCTTTTTGATCTGTTTCTTGTTCCTTCTTAGTCATAACCATCGTTAGTGGTTTGTCACTACCTGTCATCAGTTGATGAACATAAGATGACGTTATTTCGTACTGATCCTCAATCTTTTCTGCTAAATGATGGCTTCGTTCATATAAAATGGATCTAAAGTTAAGCATTTGTCGATGGAGCTTTTCCATTAATGCTTCTTGTCTTTGGACTTGTTCTGACATTTCCTTTTGATTTTCATCAAAGTGTTTAAGCTGTTCGCTCATCTCTTCGTGAGCGCTAACAATTTGATTTAATTGGTCAATTAACTCATCGTTTGAAACTTTTTGATCGGTAATTTTATTTATAATTTCTTTATTTGACTCATTTATACTTTTAACTTGATCAATTAGATCTTCTCGAGCATGTTCTTCAGTTTTAAGCCACTCTTCCAACTGGCTGCTTTTGTTGTCTAACATGCGCAATCTCTCCAATACATCTTGTTTAAACTGATCATGGCTATGTTGTTTAGTTACAAGTTCTTGAACTTGTGTATCCATTTGTGTTTGGATATGATCTTGCCGTTCATACAACTGATTAAGAAAGCTATTTGAACGCTTTAACGAACGGTTGACTTTCTGCTGTTCTTCCATCCACTCTGATAACCTGTCAAACTTCGTATAATCTTGATTATGAGCACTTACTTTCCGTTTTGATCGATACACAGTCGGATGTTCACCATCATTAATGTATAATGTCATGTTTCCACATCCCTTTAATGTCTTACTTATACCATATGCGAATGTCCATATAAAAAGTGCCTGTCACGATTTTATTCGTAACAGGCACTTCACTATATTAAGCTTTTGATTTAGCCTTAGACTTTTTAATAAGTTGTTTACTTCTTAACTGACCACAAGCTGCGTCGATGTCACTACCTTGTTCAACACGAACACCGCAGTTAATATTATTTTCAAGTAATGTTTCGTAGAACGTTAAAATATTTTGCTTACTACTACGATCATAAGGATGGTCTTCTACCGGGTTATACGGAATTAAGTTGACGTAAGATAGGTGACGCTTATCTTTAAGTAGCTTCACTAGTTCTAACGCATGTTCCTTTTGATCATTGACATCATGTAGCAAAATATATTCAAATGTAATTCTGCGATTTGTCTTTTCTAAATAATAATCAACAGCATCCATCAATTGCTCAATTGGATAAGCACGGTTAATTTTCATAATGTCTGTTCTTAGCTTATTATTCGGTGCATGTAGTGATAGCGCTAAGTTAATCTGGATGTTTTCATCAGCAAAATCATACATCTTCGGAACAATACCACTAGTAGAAACAGTGATATGCCTCGCCCCAATCGAAAGCCCCTTTTGATCATTAACGACACGTAGGAAGTCCATCGTATTGTCGTAGTTATCAAATGGCTCACCGATCCCCATAACAACAATGTGGCTTACACGCTCATCATCGCCTCTTTCATCTAAATGGTGTTGAACATTCATAATTTGCTCAACAATTTCGCCACTTGTTAGGTCGCGATTCTTACTTAAAATACCACTTGCACAGAAAGAACAACCAATATTACAACCAACTTGTGTCGTAACACAAACAGAAAGTCCGTAATCAAAACGCATTAATACAGTTTCGATATGGTTGCCATCAGGTAGCTCGAATAAAAACTTAATCGTTCCGTCTTGTGACTCTTGCTTTATTGTTTCAGTTAATGACTGGATCTGATAATGTTCTTCTAATAGTTCGATTGTTTTTTTATTGACGTTTTTCATCTCAGAAAACGATTTAACACGCTTTTGATATAGCCAATCCCATACTTGGTCAGCTCTAAAGCGCTTTTCACCATTTTCGACTAACCAATTTTGTAATTTTTCTTGTGTTAGTCCATAAATAGATGGTTTCATTTTAAACCCTCATTTCAATACCTAGGTTACTTTGTTAATACTAATGGATATAACACAATGTATCAAGTAATTTATATAGACAACATGTTCCAAATTTGCTTACGCTTTATTTGCTCTTTTTGCAACAACTCTCATGATTAGAAGCATGCAAACAACACCTAAAGTCATAGCACCGAAAAAGACCCAACTCAATTGTTGTTTTAATGACTCTTCACTATTTAAATTCATTACGGTAACCATCACGCGATCATGCTCTAACGGCTTATAAATCTTGCGGTAATTATTATGGTCCATTGTAAAATCAACGGTTTGTGACTCATTTTGTTGCCAAGCCGCTTCAACCATTTCTTCATCTTCACTAATATCTAGTGTCATATGCCCGTATAAGACAGGAAGATCTGTTTCAGGCTCAATAACTTCATGCTCTTCATCACGTTTTAGCCAGGTTGGTGCGTTTAATACGGCTATCTCTTCTACAACGTCGTTGTGTACTTCGATTTGAGAAATGACTTCAGAAGGTCCTGATTCAAAGCTCACACTATAAATTTCTTCATCCTCGATATAGGCATTAACCATATAATCAGTTGTACCATCATAATAATAAGCAAATTTATAATAAATGTGATCAAATAACTCAGCACGTGAGATCGGTCCTACCCAAAAGTTATCTAAAGCAAATCCTTCCTCAACAGTAACTGGTTCTTGTGACATGAGCTGATCAAAAGCTGTATACCAATACCCCCAGTCTTGTGATGGTAAGCCAACTTGTGTATCATCCGTTGACTGTGTCACCACTATGTCACCCTCTTCCCTTTCCCATAGTGATATTTCTTGAACATCCCATTGGTCAGCTATTTCTCTTAGCTCAATTTGACTAATATCGTTAATGTCTCGACCACCAAGGTCTGTCATTATTCCTTTAGATGCTGTGTACAATCGCATCTCTACCATATGTTCTATTGTATCTGTCGCATGTTGCGTTGATTGCATCGCTGATTGAACCGTTCTTGTAGCAGAGTCGATCTGTTCATCTTGGTACGTTTCAATTCGAGAACTAATTAACATTATTCCAATAGCGAAAGACAATAAAGCAATGACCCCTATACATACTCCAATTTGCATAATAAATTTATTTGTATGACTCATCTTGTTTGACCCCTTCCGACATCTATCTACACTAATTTTCTATACAAGATAAATTCTTCCTTCTTTTTAAATGATTTTATAACAAAAAAAGAACTGGGCATAACCCAGCTCTCAACTTACAATTTCCTTTTATAAATTCTCAAAGAAGACGCGAATAACGTCTGCCCCACCGATAAACGTACCTAATGAACTTCCGATATTCGTTAGTACGACAATTAATAAAATTCTTGTCACTTTGTTTTGCCAGAAACCTTTAACTGTTGTAACATCTTCAGCTATATTTTCAAAGTCTGAAACGTGTGGTTTACGAATCGACGCTTGCACAATACCTGCAAACCAACCCGCAGCTAGCATCGGGTTCAATGAACTTAACGGTGCTACTAAAAAGGCGGTCACAATCGTCAGCGGGTGTCCAAAAGCAATCGCTGCACCTAAAGCAGACATCGAGCCATTCCAAAGAATCCAGCTAAGTGTTTGTTGATATGCCGCATCAGGGTTATTCATAAATGTGTAAGCAATGATGGATAAAATTAATATTGGAATCATCCAAGCGATTACTTTCGGCGCTTTTGACTTAGGCGGTACAGTCGTTAGTCGGTCTAAGTCTTGTTCCTTATTAATTTCTTTCTTAACCCCTGGAACGTGTGCTGCACCTAAAACGGCTACCACTTTATCCCCTGGTGCATCTTTAATCTTTTGGGCTAAATATTGATCACGTTCATCTATTAAGGGCTTTTTTAGTCTTGGAAAAGCTTCAGTGAACTCTTGCATAACAGAGTTCAGCATATCTTGTTGCTTCATCTTCTCAAGTTCTTGTTCAGAAATGGTCTCGCGATTAAAAATACTATAAAGAATTGATAGCATTAATTTTGCACGGCCTGAGACCCCGATACTTCGCCAAACTCTTGAAAATGTCGTCTGGATGTTACGGTCAGCCAACACTAAATCAGCCTCAACTTCTTCAGCTGAATCAATCCCTTGAATCATTTCCTGACCAGGCTTAATGCCAAATTGTTTTGCAACACGGTTTTGGAAAGATGAAATCATCATATTCATTAACAACAAAGTTGATTTCTTCTCTTTAACGACTTTGAATATGTTCATATCTCTCCATTTGTTACCTTCTCGAACTGATTGATAACGTTGTTCGTCTAGTTCGACACAAACAGAATCAGGTTGTTCGGTCTCAATTACTTCTTTAACTTGTTCTGCACTTTGCTTCGAAACGTGTGCAGTACCAATTATAATAACTTCTTTTCCGTCTATATCGAGTCGAGTAATGTTATTTTCATCCATATTAGACTTCCTTTTCCCTTGTATTTCTACATATACAATAGTTTAACATTAAATTACCATCATGAAGAAATTATTTTATTAAAATTTTAGAAAACATTTACTTATGTATATACATAGAGCCCGTGTAACGAAACAAACAATTTTTGATTATTTACAAAAGTCGCTTCTATGATAAATTAGTTAATAATTACATAACTGAAAGGGTGGGAGCGAACATATGCAAGATTGGTGGAAAAAGGCAACTGTATATCAAATATACCCACGAAGCTTTAACGATTCAAATGGTGATGGGGTTGGAGACTTACAAGGCATGATCGAAAAGCTTGATTACTTAAAAGAGTTGGGCATTGACTTAATTTGGTTAAGTCCAGTGTATGATTCACCTAATGATGATAATGGATATGATATACGCGATTACTACAGTATAAACCCTGAGTTTGGGACGATGGAAGACTTTGAACAACTACTAGATGAAGTACATAAGCGCGACATGAAGCTTATGATGGACCTAGTCGTTAATCACACATCAGATGAGCATCAATGGTTTAAAGAGCATGAAGATTATTATATATGGCGAGAGAAGCCAAACAACTGGCAATCGATTTTTGGTGGCTCAGCTTGGGAGTATGACGAAGAAAAAGGTAAATATTATTTACACTTGTTTAGCAAAAAGCAACCTGACTTAAACTGGGAAAACCCTGAACTAAGAAAGCGAATTTACGAAATGATGCATTGGTGGTTACAAAAAGGTGTTGATGGTTTTCGTATGGACGTCATTAACTTCATCTCTAAACACCCGGACTTACCAGACGGGCCGAACGGTGACGGAAGTGACTATTTCATGAATGGCCCACGAATTCATGAGTTTTTACAAGAGATGAATGATGAAGTACTATCCCATTATAATTGTGTAACAGTCGGTGAAATGCCAGGGACAACACCAGAAGATGCTCAAGTTTACACAGATCCTAACAACCGTGAAGTTAATATGATCTTTACTTTCGAACATATGGATTTAGACCACGGGCCTGATGAGAAATGGGATTATAAACCGTTAAACTTAATTGATTTAAAAGAAAATCTAGAAAAATGGCAAAATGCCTTATATGATATAGGTTGGAACAGTTTATATTGGAACAACCACGATCAGCCAAGAATCGTGTCACGCTTCGGTGATGATACAAACTATCGCTATGAGTCAGCAACAATGCTAGCAACTTGTCTACACTTTCTACAAGGAACACCTTACATCTATCAAGGAGAAGAGATTGGTATGACAAATGTAGCATTCTCTTCAATTGCTGATTATAAAGACATTGAAACATTGAACATGTATGACGAGAAAAAGAATAATGGAATACCAGAACGTAAGATTTTAGACCAAATTCACCATGTTAGTCGTGACAATGCTAGAACACCGATGCAATGGACATCTCATGAACAAGCTAGCTTCACTACTGGAACACCATGGATTCAAGTGAACCCTAACTTTAGCTACATTAATGTTGAAAGCGATTTAAATCAGAGTAAATCTATTTATAATTACTACAAAACTTTAATTAAACTAAGAAAAGAGATGAATTTAATTACAACGGGTAAATTCAAATTAATCTACCGTGAACACCCTAACTTATTTGCTTATAAAAGAGAAGGAGAAGGTGAAACAATCACGGTATACTGCAACTTCAGTAACCAAACAGTTGAAGTTAATGAACAACCTAAAGGAGAAATTTTAATTCAAAATTATGATATCCAAGCTACTAGTCATCAATTATCATTGCGACCTTATGAAACGATTGTATATAAAGATTAATAATTGGAGGTATGAAAAGTGAAAGTACTAGGTGTTGATATAGGCGGGACAAAAATTAGAATGGGTGTTGTTGATGAAGACTTAAATGTACACTTAGATGAGCAAGTTCCAACAATTTTTCCACTTTATGATTCGCTAGAAAAAGAGATCAAAGCCGTCTTAGAGAAACATCCTGACGTTGAACGAATTGGGATTGGAACACATGGCTTTGTCGATTCAAAACGTGGGCGTGTTGTTTATGCTACAGAATTGTTACCTGGCTGGTCTGGAACTGAAGTGAAGCAGCAATTGGAAGAAGCAACTGGCAAACTAGTCCGTGTCGATAACGATGCAAATGTCGCAGCCCTAGCTGAAGCAAAAATTGGAGCCGCTAAAGATTATGAAAGAACGGTCTGTTTGACTTTAGGTACAGGGCTAGGTGGTGGAATTATTTTAGATAACTATATCGTTTCTGGAGGTCCTAATGGAGGGGCTGCAGAAATTGGTCATATGATCTTATATCCGAATGGTCACCCTTGTCCATGTGGTCATAAAGGATGTTTTGAGCAATATGTTTCAGGAACAGCACTTGAACGACGTATTGAAGAAGCCAACCTTCCATATTCACCAAGAGAGTTATTTTTAAATGCTGACCAAGACGCTAAAGCTAAAGAACTTATTAATGCCTTCACTTTTGATTTAGCTGTCATTATTAGTTCTCTACAAGCAACTTTCGATATGGATTGCGTTGTGATTGGTGGTGGTGTGTCAGAATCTGCTGAATATTGGTTTGATACTTTAAAAGAACAATTAAATGATCACCTATTAAATCCAATAGACGTCAAGATCGCTCAGTTCGGTAATGAAGCAGGAATGTTGGGAGCAAGTTTATTAGTTTTAGATAATTAAAAAAATTTGTTGCGCAAACGTTTTCATTATGATAACATTTCACTTAACAAACATGAAAGCGTTTACGCGCTATTTTTTTACGGTTTTGTGCAAACGTTTTCACAAACTTAACTTTAGGGGGATTTATTTCAATGAATTTAAAAAAGTGGAGTACCGGTTTGTTAGGTTCAATTATGTTAACGGGAGGTTTGCTTGCTGGTTGTGGCAGTGATGACGGTTCAAGTGACAATCAAGTAGAAGTAGACGTATTTCAGTTTAAAGTAGAATTCAGAGAAGAATTCGAACAGCTTGCTGATACTTACGAAGAAGAGAATCCAGATGTGAGTATTAATATTACGACTGTTGGTGGCGGTGAAGATTATGGTTCGGCTTTACGTTCACGTTTCAACTCAGGTAATGAGCCATCAATTTTCAACGTTGGAGGACCACAGGATGTTGAAGACTGGTCAGATTACTTAGCAGACCTATCTGAAACAGATTCTGCTAATGCTGCACTTCCTGGATCTTTAGATGGTGTAACTGTTAATGATGGCATTTATGGCCTACCTTACAACCAAGAAGGTTATGGGTTTATTTATAATACAAGAATCTTTGAAGAGGCTGGCATTGATGTAGATTCTATCCAAAGCCTTGATGATTTAGAAGGTGCTGTTGAAGCACTTGATTCTCAAAAAGAAGAGTTAGGCTTAGATGCTGTATTTGCTTTTCCAGGTGCAGAAGCATGGGTTACGGGACTTCATTTATCTAACACATTTTTAGCACCTGAATTCAACCACAATGTAACTGATGCTTATGATGCTGACGGGGTAGAATTCGAATACGGTGAAGCATTTAAATCAATTGTTGATTTACAAAACGAATACTCAGCACAACCAACTGTAAGTTTAGACTATTCACAACAAGTTGAAGAACTATTCTCATTACAACGTGTTGCTATTATTCAACAAGGTAACTGGGTATACCCTTCAATTGCTGGCATTGACGAAGAGTTTGCTATTGATAGTATCGACATAATGCCTATTCCAGTTGAAGGTTACGAAGAAGGATTACTACCAGTAGGGGTTCCGATGTATTGGGCAGTTAACGAGAACTTAGATGAAGACGTTGTTGAAGCTTCTAAAGATTTCTTAGATTGGTTATACACTTCTGACTTAGGTAAAGAAGCTGTTGTAAATGACTTTAACTTTATTCCTGCATACGACGGGTATGATGCTGAAGACATTAATGACCCATTATCTCAAACAATTTATGAGTACTCAGAAAATGATCAAACAATTGGCTGGGTATTTATGGGTTACCCAACTGGCTGGGGTGAAGATCAATTAGGAGCTTTAATTCAGAAATACTTAAGTGAAGAAGCTACCTGGGACGAAATTATTTCAGAGACACAAGAAGCTTGGGAGTCCTCTAGAGAATAATCTGTGAAAAGCTAGAAGTGAAACAAAGTAGCAGCTTTGCTACTTTGTTTCATTTTCAAGCTAAAAGAGGGAGAGATCATTGTGCGCACGAGAGATTTATCATATTGGTTATTTCTAACACCTGTACTATTTGCACTGACGACAGTTGTTATTATACCGCTCGGTGTCGGTACATATTATTCATTTACTGAGTGGAACGGCATTACGACAGGTGATTTTGTCGGATTCGAAAACTATATTAACGCCCTACAAGACCAACGTTTTATAGATTCTCTTTGGTTTACAATTAAGTTCTCAATAGCTAGTGTCATTTTGATTAATGTAATTGGTTTATCATTAGCTTTAATTGTTACATCCAAAATTAAGACTAACAACCTTTTAAGAACTGTCTTTTTTATGCCTAACTTAATTGGTGGTTTAATATTAGGTTTTATTTGGCAGTTCATTTTCATTCGCGTGTTCGCTAATATTGGCCAGGCGTTTGGAATTGAAGCCATGCAAGGTTGGCTTTCTACGACAACTACTGGTTTTTGGGGATTAGTCATATTAATGAGCTGGCAAATGTCGGGTTATATTATGGTAATTTATATCGCTTATTTACAAGGGGTTTCAAAAGAATTAATTGAAGCTGCTCACATAGATGGTGCATCAGCGTGGCAAAGATTCCGCCATATTGTATTCCCTCTTGTAGCACCAGCATTCACCGTAAGTATGTTTTTGACATTATCTAATACGTTTAAACTTTACGATCAAAACTTAGCTTTAACAGATGGTGGACCATACAATTCGACTGAAATGTTAGCGATGGAAATCTACAATACGGCATTCGTTCAAAACTCATTCGCATACGCTCAATCTAAAGCTGTTATTTTCTTTATCGTAGTGGCAGCTATCACACTAGTTCAAGTTTACTTTAATAAGAAACGGGAGGTGCAGATGTAATGAAGTGGAAAAAGTGGCGCCTAGAACTTCTTGGAGTTTTACTAGGACTAATATGGATTGCACCTTTTTACTTAATGTTCGTTAACTCATTTAAAACACAGCGTGAATTGTTTGAAGGAACACTAAATTTGCCTTCCTCCCTTGAATTCAGTAACTATATTGAAGCATTTCAAGAAATGAATTTCTTACAAACTTTATTTAACTCCGTTTTAGTAACTGGGTTTAGTATTGTAATTATAATCTTTTTCTCAGCCATGGCAGCTTATGCTTTAGCACGAACTAAAAGCAAAGTGAGTACAGTCATTTTGTTCATATTTATATCTGCGATGCTGATCCCGTTTCAATCTGTTATGATTCCATTAGTTTCCCTTTTCGGCGAAATTGATTTATTAAACCGTGGCGGGTTAATTTTCATGTATTTAGGCTTTGGTTCTAGCTTATCCATTTTCCTATATCACGGGGCGATGAATAATATTCCAGAAACCTTAGATGAAGCAGCGAGAATTGATGGGGCAAATAAGTTTCAAATATTTTGGTACATTATCTTCCCTATGTTGAAACCTATTACTGTCACTGTCGGAATTCTCAATACTATTTGGATTTGGAACGATTACTTACTACCATCCTTAGTTATTAATAGCCCTGGTAGTGAGACGATTCCGTTAAGAATGTTTTACTTCTTTGGCCAATACACTACACAATGGCACCTTGCGATGGCAGGTCTTACTTTAGCAATTCTACCAGTTATTATTGGTTACTTCTTTGCTCAAAGGGCGATCATTAAAGGTGTTACTGATGGGGCTGTTAAATAAAGAGGAGTGTTTCTATGAGCGTTACAATAAAAGATGTTGCCAAAAAAGCTAATGTTTCTCCTTCAACTGTTTCACGCGTCATTGCTAACAACCCTCGTATTACCGAGGAAACTAAGAATCGTGTTCGTGAAGTTATGGAAGAGTTAGGGTATTATCCTAATTTCCAAGCGCGTAATCTAGTGGCAAATAAAACGAATACAATTGGTATTGTCATGGCAAATTCCGCCGCATTATCATTTCAAAACCCTTTCTTCCCAGAAGTGTTAAGAGGCGTTTCTGCTACAGCGCATGCGAACCAGTACGGGTTATATTTAACGACTGGTGCTACAGAAGAGGAAGTGTACAATGAAGTCGTGTCAATGGTTCAAGGAAAACGAGTCGATGGGATCATCTTGCTATATTCAAAAGAGAATGATCAAACGATAGATTACTTAGCAAACTCTTCATTTCCATTTACAATTGTCGGTAGACCTAGTGTAAACCCAAACCAGTTCACTTACGTCGACAATAACAATATTGAGAACTCAAAAGAAGCTGTTCAACATTTAGTTGAGTTAGGTCATGAGAAGATCGCCTTCGTAGGTGGTAGTTTAGACTTTGTCGTGTCACAAGACCGTTTAACTGGTTATAAACAAGCTTTGAAAAAAGCTGGTATCCAGTATCGAGAGGATTTAATCTTTCACCAAGAAATGACAGCTAGTATTGATCAAGATTCGGTGATCCAATTAATGAACAGATCTGAACCACCTACGGCCATTGTGACTCATGACGATTTAGTAGCATATGAGTTAATTAGGTATTTAGAAGAGTTGAAAATTACTGTACCAAAAGATGTGTCGATCGTTAGCTTTAATAACCATAAAATTTCTGAACACTTAAGACCACCTTTGACATCTGTAGATATTTCTATTTATGACCTTGGTTTTCAAGCTAGCTCTCTGTTAATAGATAAAATTAATCAACCAAACATACAAGACACACACAAAATCGTTTCTTCTACACTGATTAAACGTGGCTCTTGTAGACGGAACAACTAGAAGGGGTATGATTATGGAAAGAATTTGGTGGAAAGAGGCTGTAGCCTATCAAATATATTTACGAAGCTTCTATGATTCAAATGGTGACGGAATAGGTGATATACCAGGAATCATTGAAAAACTCGACTACTTAAAAGACTTAGGTATTGATGTCATTTGGGTCTGTCCCTTTTACAAATCACCTAATGCAGATAACGGTTACGATATTAGTGATTATCAAGCTGTGTTAGAAGAGTTTGGAACGATGGATGACTTTGATCGGTTATTAGAAGAAGCACACAAGCGTGATATGAAACTGATTATAGACTTAGTCGTCAATCATACGAGTGATGAACACCCTTGGTTTATCGAGTCGCGCTCATCAAAAGATCACCCTAAGCGTGATTGGTACATTTGGGCTGACCAACCAAACAATTGGCAAAGTATCTTTGGTGGCCCGGCATGGCAGTATGACAAACATAGCGACCAATACTACTTACACATATTCTCAGTCAAACAACCCGATTTAAATTGGGAAAACAAAGACATGAGACAATCTATTTACGACATGATTAATTGGTGGTTAGATAAAGGCATTGATGGTTTTAGAGTTGATGCTATTAGCCATATTAAAAAAACAAAGGGGCTGCCAAATGGACAAAGCTCCGCTGAACCACCGTGGGAACACATGATGAATGTTGACGGTATTCACAACTACTTAGAAGAGTTATATGATAAGACGTTTTCAAATTATGATATTATGACTGTCGGAGAAGCAAATGGTGTTAGCACAGACGATATTTATAAATGGGTAGGAAAAGATGAAGGTAAATTCAGCATGATCTTCCAATTTGAACACCTTGATTTGTGGGATCGTAATTCAGATGCAGGTGTCGATGTCCCAAAACTGAAAGAAGTACTAACGAAATGGCAACACGCATTAGATGAAGACGGTTGGAACGCCTTATTTATCGAAAACCATGACATTCCAAGAGCCACGACAACATGGGGGAATGACGAAGATTATTGGTACGAGTGCGCAACAGCTTTAGGCGTTATGTACTTCTTCATGAAAGGAACCCCTTTCATTTATCAAGGTCAAGAAATTGGTATGAAAAATGCTGAGTTTTCTTCGATTAATGATTTCAATGACATTAAAGACCATAACTTTTATAAACAACAAAGCGAACAAGGTGAAAGTGCTCAAGCAATTATCGACACATTAAACGTAACAAGCCGCGATCACTCTAGAACACCGATGCAATGGTCAGCTGAACCGAATGCCGGCTTTACTACTGGCACACCTTGGCTTAAAACAAACCCTAACTATAAAACAATTAATGTTGAATCACAGTTAAATGACCCTAATTCTGTTCTGTCATTTTACAAACACATGATTCAACTTAAAAAATCTAATGAGACGTTCACATATGGTAAGTATGACCTCGTTTTTGAAAGTTCACCAACTGTCTTTGCATACACTAGAACGTTGAACGAAGACCAAGTTCTTGTATTGACTAACTTAAGCGAAGACCGAACTCCTATTGATTTATCCCAATACGAATTAGGTCACTTATTATTAAACAACTACTCAGAAGTTGACGAAACTGTGCTAAAACCTTACGAAGCAAGGGTTTATCAAGTTAAGTAAAACCATAAATGAATTACACCCCAGCTAGAGATATAACAAATGACTCTTGCTGGGTTTTTTTATGGTATCTGTACAATTCCTTACTAAAAAAGGTGACCTGAATTAGCTTCGAGGTCACCTTTTAGACTTTATAAATATTTTACTCTGTTTCGTAGCCTGGCTTTTTTAGAAGTTTAAAGATATTAGTCTTATACTCTTCAACACCCGGTTGGTTGAATGGGTTAATATCAAGTAAATATGCACTATAAGCACATGCTAACATGTAGAAATATAATAAATAGCCAATATGATACTCATCAACCTTTGGCAAGTGAATTCCGATTTGTGGAACGCCACCTGATAAGTGAGCCTTTGATGTTCCTTCATAAGCAACTAAGTTGAAGTCGTTTAATGACGTGCCAGCTAAATAGTTAAGCTCATCGGCATTTTGCTCCGCTTCAAACAGTTCTAAGTCCTCATCTACTTCTTCAACAATTAAAAACGACTCTAGCAAGTCCCTTTTTCCGTCTTGAATATATTGCCCTAAAGAATGAAGATCTGTCGTATAAGTGACCGACACTGGAAGATACCTTTATGTTCTTTACCTTCACTCTCACCATAAAGTTGCTTCCACCACTCTTGTACGTAGCTCAACTTCGGCTCAAATGTTGCTAGCACTTCATTTGTAAACCCTTGTTCATATAGGTTATGACGAATAGCTGCATACTGAATAGCTGGATTATTTTCTGGGTCAAATATTGATAATTCTTCCTCAGCTTGTTTAGCACCACGAATAAGTTCATCAATATTATAGCCTGCTGCAGCAATTGGTAATAACCCTACCGCTGTAAATACAGAATAACGTCCACCTACATCATCAGGCACAACAAAACGTTGATAACCCTTTTCTTTAGCAAGATTTAAGAGAGCTCCTTTATTCTCGTCTGTCGTTACGTAAATTCGATCTGAAGCTTCCTCTCCATAACGGTCTTCCATATAATTCTGTAAGAAGCGAAAAGCAATCGCTGGTTCTGTCGTTGTTCCTGACTTAGAAATAACATTTAGAGCCACTTCTCGGTCATCTATGTAGTCCATTAACTGTTTTAAATAAGCCCCACTAACATGGTGACCAGCAAATAACACTTCAAAATTAGGGTTCTTTTCGAAATGTGGCTTTAACGCTTCAATGACAGCCTTAGCTCCTAAGTAAGAACCGCCAATACCAATAACGATTAGTACATCAGCTTGTTTTTGAATTTGTTCTGCAGTACTTTTTATATTGTTCAAGAACTCATCTGAAAGTCCACTTGGCCAATCTAGCCAACCTAAGAACTCACTTCCTGCACCTTGCTTTTTATATAAATCTTCATGAATAGAATGTAGACGAGAAACTTGAATTTGGTTTAATACATCTTGTTTCTGTCCTGAGTAAGTTACGTTAATCATCATCCGTCCCCTTTTCTCGTTGAATATCTTCTTCGTATTATACCAAATTTTTTAAGCTTTTAAATGTTAGGAAGATAATTAGTGGATGTGTTCAACTGTGTACCCTTCTTCTTCTAAAATAGAAACGATGTGAGGCTCGATGGTTAAATGTGCAGCTCCAACAATGACAAAATACGTCATACCATCATTTGTTGTTAAATACTCATCAATTTGTTCTGCCATATTATAGTTTCGATTATCATTTAACTCTTCCATATATGCCTCTTCTTCTTCTGTAACAGTAGCATCTTCATCAAATAAGTACTCAACTAAGTCGTCCGGGTCGCCTGCTTTATAAAGTTCAAACATGTTAGTCATTTCTTCATCAAATTGATCTAAACTAACTAAAGAATCCTCTAACATTGCCATCTGGTATTCTTCTGAAGGACTAGCAAGTACTTCAAACTGGGATTCAAACGTTTCTAAAGCTTCAACTTCTTTTCCGTCAATCACTGCTTGATTTAAAAAGTACTCATCAACACCATGAAGATAGCCTAACTGTTGAAGTCGCAAGCTTTGAATTAATGAAGATAGTAACCATGGCTTATAGCTTTCAACCATTTCTATATCCATACCTAAGTCACTAATAATTTCATCTAGCTGTTCATATACCTCACTAGAGACATGGTCTTCTATTGTCGTTCCTTCTTCATACATCCCTAGTTCTTGTTGTGTTTGCTGCATATCATACATATTTAAATCATTTAGATTAATTTCAGGCACAACAACATCTGCCTCATAATAGGCAGTTTCAATTGATTCATGTAATGGATAAAAGTCTCTCGTACCTGCATGAATTGTACCTAATAAATAAACAGTCGTTTCTTCATTCTCAACTTGCCATAAGAAACCACCTGGGCCATCAGGATCACCCAATTGCTGTGTTTCTATAACAGTAATCCCTTGTTCAGAAAGTTCACCTAACAACTCGCTTTGCTCACTGTCATCTATTACAGGGTTCGCCGCAATTGTCACTTCTTCTAAGGAATTAAGTTCTAACAAAACAGATACATCTTCAATATTATTGTTAGATACATCTAACACTTCAAGGTTATAGAGTGCTTCAATTCCAGATAAAGAGTCGATATTTTCACCTGACAAATCAAGGTCAGTAACCGTTTCAACACCTCTTTCCGTAAGTTCCTCATTAATCCTTAACTCATCTAATACCGCATTTTCTAGATTTTCATCATTAAAAGTAACCGTATCATCTGAACATGCACCTAATAATACAAAAAGAATGATCAATATGTATACTTTTATCATTTTCATAATTATCTCCTCCTCTTCTTAATTATACATGTTTTTCCACAAAGCTGTCTCGCCTCGGGTAAAAATTGACAAAATCAGTATTAAAGGTTATAATAAATCGTCTATACATACAATAAGTACTATTGCCGATGTAAAGTTGTGTTGTGAAACATTGCAGAATAGAAACTAGGCACGAGTTTTCCAATTTCTGCCCATAAGAAGAAAAGTCACGTAGCTACTATAAATGTAGGATTCCACTTTTTTTCCGACATTTAGCATTAGCTACTTTTTTTATGTAAATAATATAGGTAAAGAGAATTTTTAGGAGGAACAAGTTTGAAAACATTTAACGAATTAAACATTGAGGCAAATGTCTTAGAAGCATTAGCTAAAATGGGATTTGAAACAACAACACCAATTCAAGCACAAGCATTCCAACAGCATTGGAAGGAAAGGACTTAATTGGGCAAGCACAAACAGGTACAGGAAAGACTACAGCATTCGGTGTACCGATGATCCAAAAGATCGACCCAGCAAACAAAGACGTGCAAGGTATTGTTATTGCACCTACCCGTGAATTAGCAATCCAAGTAGCTGAAGAGCTAAACCGTATTGGTCAAAATAAAGGTGTTAAGACTGTACCAATTTACGGTGGACAGGACATTACACGTCAAATTAAAGCTCTAAAACGTCGTCCACAACTAATTGCAGCAACTCCTGGTCGTCTATTAGACCACATTAGAAGACGTACTATTAAATTGCAAAACATCGAAACAGTTGTTTTAGACGAAGCAGATGAAATGCTAAACATGGGCTTCATCGAAGATATTGAGGCAATCTTAGCTGAAATGCCACAAAAGCACCAAACATTACTTTTCTCAGCGACAATGCCTAAGCGTATTCAGCTATTAGCAGAAAAGTTCATGAATCAGCCTGAAATTGTCCGCGTTAAATCAAAGCAGTTAACCGTTGACCACATTGATCAATATTACTATGACGTTAAAGAAAATCAGAAGTTCGATGTTCTTTGTCGCTCATTAGATATTGAATCCCCTGATTTGGCGATTATTTTCGGTAGAACGAAAAAACGCGTTGATGAGGTAGTTGAAGGTTTACTGAAGCGTGGTTATTCAGCTGAAGGTATTCACGGTGACATTCCACAAGTTAAACGTGAAAAAGTCATTAAGCGTTTTAAAGACCAAGCAACTGACATTTTAGTTGCAACAGACGTTGCAGCTCGTGGCCTAGATATCTCAGGTGTCACCCACGTATATAACTTTGACTTACCACAAGACCCAGAAAGCTACGTTCACCGTATTGGACGTACTGGTCGTGCTGGTAAAAAAGGAAGTGCATATACATTTGTTACACCACGTGAGATGGATCACCTAAAAACAATTGAAAAATTAACGAAACGCCAAATTGAAAAACAGTCTTTCCCAACATATAAAGATGTTATGGAAGGCTTACAAGAAGGTGCTATCGAAGAATTAAAACAAACGGTTTGGGCTCATGAAGGTGACAATTATCGTGAAGCAGCCAAACGTTTATTATCTGAAGAAGATGCTGTCGATGTTGTCGCTTCAGCGATCAAACTTCTTGCGAAAGAGCCAAGTCAAACGCCTGTAAACCTAACTGCCGTTGAACCTTTACGTGTAAAGCGTGTTAAAGGTGGAGGACAACAAAACAACCGTGGTGGACGCGGTGGACGTGGTGGTAATCAAAACCGTCGTGGTGGTGGCGGTGGCGGCCGTAGAAACGACCGCGATGGACGTAGACGCCGTAATAACCAAAAACAAGATGGCGGAAACAGACGAAACCACCGTAATAAAAACCAATAATATAGAAGAAGCTCGGCTTAGATTATTTATCTAAACCGAGCTTTTTTATATTTAACTCTAAAATGTTTGTTGGGGTAACTGTACAATTTCTTACTAAAAAGGTTGGGTGTCTTTTACCTGTACCGTTGGTATCAGGTGATCCGCTTTCGGTGGACGCTTGCCGCGGGCACGGCTCGAGCCTCCTCGGCCCAAAAAGCGGGGCCTGTGGGTAAAAGCGAAGCATTTTGAGGGAGCGGTAATTAGAAAAACCCGAACAAATTCAACATATGATTTCGTTCGCGTTTTGTGTATTAACAATTTGTTCTGTAACCTATATTATCTCTTTAATACTGACGCCACTTCGTATTGGTCTGTTCTTAAAACAATTCTCGAACATTCTAAAGGTAAATCATTGGGACCAAATGTTTGTTGATCTAAGTATAATACGGGGGCGCCTTCTTTTAAATTTAACAACCTCGCTTCTTCCTCATTTAATGCTTTAGCTGCAAAACTTCGCACACCATAGGTTAGTTCAACATCTGCACACTCTTCAATTACTTTGAACAACCCTTTTTCATTTATATTCGCTTGGTCTACACCTGGGCACCTGTCTATCGAAACCCAATTTTCAATAATAATAGCAGGTTCATAATCAATCTTCCTTACGCGTTTCACGTAATATACTAAGTCATACAAACCGACTTCTAATTTATTTTGTACCCATTCACTCGGTTGCATCACTTTATACGACACAACATCTGTATCAAAGTAATACCCTTTGATTTCCATTGCTTCTGCAAACGAGATAAGTTCTTGCGCAAAAGGATATGAGATCTTCTGCTTTCTAACAAACGTTCCTTTGCCTTGAATTTGTTCAAGCAACCCTTGTTTTAGAAGCTTAGCAATCGCCTTTCTCACCGTCCCACGACTTACATTTAACTGATACGCTAACTCCTCTTCAGCTGGTAGTTTATAACCTTCTTTCCACTTTCCTAGGTTAATATGTTCAGTCATCCACTTGGCAATTTGTTGATATAATGGTTTTCCATCACTTTGCTTAACAAACTTCATACAAAATCCCTCTCTGCCCTTTGTTACAATAAAATATTCAGCTTGAAAAAAGACAGGTTATTCACCTGTCTTTACGACTTCATAAAGCCTTGTACTATTGTTAAAAGCACTTGCTCATCCATATTTAAATCTTTTTGCTTCATTTGATTTAATAGCCTCTTCGTATTTGTACGATCAAACGTAATGGATCGATTTAAATACTGTTTGAACACTTCTAACGGCTGATTTAACTTTTTCTCTTCCTCAGTCAGTAAACTCTCATCTTCATAAGACACAATCTCAACTTGGTGAAAATCTATTCCTTCCTTGATCGCCTTGAAAATCTGACCATTTGTCGGCGGATTAGGATTCGTTGCATGATAAATGGTACTAGGTTCCCCTGCTGTTAAACTTAATGTTAAAACATCGATGACGAAATTAACAGGAACTAAATTCGATACCGTATCACGTTCAATAAGCAAACGATAAACTTGATTATCTTGTTTACGCTCTGCACGCTTCTTCAACAGCTGTACAGTACGTAAAATTCCATACAACCCAAACGTTGTATCCGCTTCACCTGTAGCCGAGTCTCCAATAATAATTGCTGGTCGAACAATCGTGACATCTAAGTCATTTTTGTATGACATAACTAAATGCTCTGCATGACATTTACTTTCTTCATAAGCATTAACAAAATCATTGTCTGTCGAGTGTAGTTTTTCATACCCTTCCGTTGATTCTCCTAATGTATAAGCTGTACTAACGTGAATAAACTTCTTTATCTGTAATTGCTTAGCAACTTCAAGAACACGCTTTGTTCCTCTTAGATTAATATCAAATACTAAATTGCGCTCTGACTCATCAAAGGATAAATAAGCCGCTGTGTGATAAACAGCATCAATTTTACCTTGCATCTGATTAGCCATATCAGGTGAAATACCTAACCCTTCATCTAACAAGTCCCCTTCAACTACGTTAATTTGATCGTGTTGAGTGTCTGGAACTTGATTGTATACACCTTCTAACTTCCGTTTATTTCTTACTAATAAATAGACGTTATGGTCTTCATTAACTAACCGTTGAACTAATTTAGTCCCTAGAAACCCTGTTGCACCAGTAATAAATATATTCATAAAAAAGCCTCAAACCCTTTCTAATATTCGAACCCGTAACAAAATAATAAAACTTCTACTTAATTATTTCTTCTAACACTAGTTTATAACGCAAGACTACAAAAATCTACAAATTTGAACAAACATTTTGTGAGTGCTCACTTCATATAGAACGAAACTTTTACAACCGCTAACAAGTTAAATTTATTTAAATTTTGTAAATTTTCTATTTATTTGTCTGAAGATAAATAGTAAAATAAAAACTATCCCAAAAATCGACACAATGGAGGTAATAGATATGGCAAACAAAAATCGTTGGTTAATCGCACTATCTGCTATCGCAATTCATTTATCAATTGGTGCTTCTTATGCTTACAGTGTTTATACAAATCCTATTCATGATACGATTGGTTGGTCTACTGGACAGATCACTTTAGCCTTTACAATTATGATGGGACTAGCTGGTTTTGCTGCAGCGTTTTTCGGCCCATTTGTCGAAAAACAAGGCCCTAGACGTTCAGCTATGTTCGCTGCCGTTTTATTCGGTATAGGTCAGGCAGGCTCTGGACTAGCCGTAGCAATTGATTCTCACATCCTGTTCTTATTAATGTACGGCTTTGCAAGTGGTTTAGGTTTAGGAATTGGTTACATTTCACCTGTTTCTACACTTGTTAAATGGTTCCCAGACCGAAGAGGGTTAGCTACGGGAATGGCTGTTTTAGGTTTTGGTACAGGGGCTTTAATTACAGCTCCAGTAGCAGAAATTCTTATGAATGCTGTTGGTGTATCATCAACGTTTTACATATTAGGTGTTGCTTATTTCATCGTAATCATTTTAGGCGCTTCTTACATTGCCCCACCTCCAGAGGGTTGGATGCCCGCTAAAATGAAACGTGATATAGCTTCAGGTGAGAAAGTTATTAAGAAAGACTTAGCACAAATGACTGCTAAGCAAGCCGTTAAATCAAGGCGCTTTTGGATGTTATGGACGATGATGCTCATCAATACAACAGCCGGTATCATGATCATCTCAGTTGCATCACCAATGGCTCAGGAAGTCGTTGGACTTTCTGCTGCTGCTGCTGCAACAATGGTAGGAATCATGGGAATCTTTAATGGGGGTGGTCGCCTCGGTTGGGCTGCTTTATCAGACTATGTTGGACGACCTGCCATATTTATAACATTCTTTGCACTACAACTCGTTGCATTTATCTCGTTTCCAAACATCACAAGCGTGCTATTATTCCAAGCTTTAATATTTATCGTCGTTAGTTGTTATGGAGGTGGCTTCTCCAACTTACCTGCCTTCATCGGTGACTTGTTTGGTACGAAAAACTTAGGTGCCATTCACGGATACCTTCTAACAACTTGGTCTTTAGGTGGCATTATTGGGCCAAGTGTCGTAACACAGATCTATAGTAGTACAGGAAGCTACATGCCTGTCTTCTACTTGTTTATGGCGCTGATGGCTGCTGCATTAATAATCGCCTTATTGTTACAACTCGATATTAAACGCCAAGAAAAACAAAGCGTTAAAGAAGAAGAAATGATTGCTTAAAAAGAGGGGGCTTCCCCTCTTTTTTATTTATCTTCTATTTCGCCTCTTCCGACCATAACCTTTAACAGGTGGGAATTTTCACGTTGGGAGGGGTTAACAAAATGAGTATATTACAACTAATTAAACGGACAATTCCCTTTTTCATCTCTAGGATCTTGGTCTACCTCATATTTGGAGCAATTTCACTGATCTTTTTAGGACTAATGCTCGGTTTAGGTATTTTACTATTTAGGTGGTTTGAATTCGCTTCTGGTTTCTTTATTTTCCTCATGGTGGTAACATTTTTCGGTGTACTTGGTCTACTGCGATTCATTGAAAGGTATTTCCTTTATATGGTGAAAGTTGGCCATATAGCTGTTGTAACTGAGCTTTTACGTAAAGGATCAGTGCCAGATGGAAAGGGTCAAATTAGCTATGGTAAAGATCAAGTCGTAAACAACTTCGGATCAGCCAATGTAGCCTTCGTCGTTGATAAAATTATTTATGGAGCTGTTAAACAAATTCAACGTTGGTTAATGAGAATTGGGAACTTCTTTAATTTCATTCCAGGTGCGAAAAACATTATTAGTATTTTAAGTAAAGTTATGGCCGTCAGCTTCGCTATGTTGATGAAGCAATCTTAAGCTATATTATGCTTAGAAAAAGTGAAGCTAAAGATGCAGAACCCGAGAATGAGGAAAGTGTATGGAAAAATGCTTGTGATGGAGTAGTCCTTTATGCACAAAGTTGGAAGAAAATCATTATAACAGCTGCTGGAATTGTAGCATTCGTCTACATCCTTAATATTGCAGTCTTTTTAATTACTGTATTCCCACTTATGGCTCTAGCTTCTATGATTACCGACAATGCTGGTGCAGCTGGAATACTAGGGTATTTTGCGATTATCGGGGCATACATTTTTACTTCAATGGTTAAACGTGCCTTTGTTGACCCAATCGCTATGATTGCAATGGTTAGAACATATCAATTAAACATTGAAGATATGGAGCCAAGTATTGACCTACAGCAAAAACTGCTTAATGTTTCATCTAAGTTTAAACAACTATTCAATAAGAAAGATGAAGACGTTCAAAAGGCAGAGCAAACAACATAACAACATAACAAAGCCCTGGGGAATCCCCAGGGCTTTAGCAATAATTAATTATTGTTTTGTTCAGCTTCATCTGTAATAACATCATCTGCAACTTTATTTTCTTCTCGTAAGTCTTCAAGTGCATTGTAAATTCTTTCTCTTTCACGTGGTAGTGAACCATCACTTAGTTCTTTAAATAGTGCCCAGATCAAGCAGTACATCATTAAGAACATGAGGATCATGAATGGGAAACCACCGACTAGTGATGCTGTTTGTAATGCTCCTAGTCCACCAGCCGTTAGTAATACGGCTGCAAATGCACCTTCAATGATACCCCAAGTAATACGTAAACCAATTGGTGGATTCATATTACCTTTAGACGTTAACATACCAATTACATACGTACCTGAGTCAGATGACGTAATAAAGAAAATTGTTAAAGAAATCATCGCAACTGCAATGAGGACAGATGAGAATGGGAAGCCTTCTAACAATGCGAAGAATCCTTGTGCCTCATCTTCGAATACAGCGTCCATAATACTATTATCTGTAAAGTGTTCTTGGAATAATGCTGTACCACCGAAAACACTGAACCAGAAAATACTTACGGCAGTCGGCACTAACAACACACCGACAGCAAAACTACGAATTGTACGGCCACGAGATACACGGGCAATAAATGAACCTACGAATGGTGCCCAAGCAATCCACCAAGCCCAGTAGAAGATTGTCCATGCATCATACCAACCATCAGCACCTTCTCCTGCTGCATCAATACCGAATGACATTGAAAACAGGTTCTGTAAATAACCACCTGTTGAATGTGTCATAGCCTGTAAGATGAATAAAGTTGGCCCTAAAATAAAGACAAACAATAACAATAAACCAGCTACACCTAAATTTGCTTGGCTTAACCATTTAATTCCTCGATCAATTCCTGTTGATGTTGAAATAATAGCTAGCAATGTTACAACAACAATGATCATTAACCATAAACCTTCAGAGTTCGGGATTCCAAATAGCGTTGAAAAACCACCACCGATTTGCATAACACCTAAACCTAGTGATGTTGATATACCGAACAACGTCGCAATAACACCGATAATGTTAACTGTATTACCCCAAACACCATTTAGACGATCACGACCAATTAACGGCTCTAACGTTGAGCTTAGTAACATCGGTAAACCTTTTCTATATGAGAAATAAGCTAATGATAATGCTACGACTGCATAAATCGCCCATGGGTGAAGTCCCCAGTGGAAGAATGAATATTGTAATGCTGCGTGTAATGCTTGAGCTGTTCCACCTTCACCATACGCTGGCCAATCATAGTGGTTAATCGGCTCTGATACACCCCAGAATAATAAACCAATACCCATACCTGCACTAAACAACATGGCAAACCATGCAGGCGTGGAATACATCGGGCTTTCATTATCATCACCTAGTTTAATTTCACCAAGAGGACTTAAGATTAAGAAGATCGTCACTAATATAAAGGCACTTCCACCTAAAATAAATGACCATCCTAGGTTCGTTACCACCCAGTTGAACGTTACGTCAATATAATGGTCAAAATTAGGTAGAACAGATCCCAAAATAACAAATGCTGAAGCGATAATCAATGAAATAATAAAAGCAGGGGTCTTAGCTGCTTGACTAAATGAGGTCAACCCCTTCTGTTTCTTCTTTGACATAGATTCTCCTCCTAAAATATTAAATCCAGTTTCATTATAAAAACATTAATGAGTCATAAGTTCTATGTGTACATTCAATAAAATACCCTAAATCAATTTATTGAAACATTTTTTGCTGAACACATAAAACTAATATACGGTGAATATTGACATACTGGACTTATATGTACTATTCATACGCCGTTTATTACCCTAACATAATAACTTTTAAGTTACAAGCTGACGTCCTGTCCTGTTAAATTAGTAGAATTTGCTCATTGTTGATATAATAAATAGTTAAGAAGCTTTCATGAGGTGAAACGATGGACTACAAAACGTTGCATAAAAAAATCGAAAAGCACCAATCTGAGACTGCCAAG
>NZ_AKIF01000004.1 GCF_000269905.1 Alkalibacillus haloalkaliphilus C5 | reverse complement strand
TATCATTCTTTCGCTCATTCGATATGACTGAGAATGCTGTAAAGACGATCCATATTGTAAAGACAAATATGATTGAGCCAAATGTGAACAGTAACCAATCTGTATTCGTCGCCCACGGTGCCCAATCGGTAAACACTTGAACGAACATGGCATATAGCGTCATAAACATTAAGAACACCATTGGAATTAATGCAGGTAACATACTACTTCCTCTACGTCTTAAGAATATGGCTAGTAACAGTAAACTAATCCCAGCTAATAACTGGTTGGATGTACCGAATAGTGGCCATAATAGGTAACCACCTGAGCCAAAACCGTTTGGCCCTTGTGGAATTAAAGCTAATGCAGCACTTGAGATGACTGCAATTGCTGTAGCAACATGTTTCTTAGTAATCGTTGGAAGGCTATATTCCACACCTAACTCAGAAATAATGTAACGCATTAGTCGTACAGATGAGTCAAGTGTTGTTGCTGCAAAACTTACAATTATTACTGCAATGATTGTCGGTGCTACAGTTGCTGGAATTCCTAGACCTGTCGCTAATGCTGCTGCACCTTGAACGAATACACCTAAACCACCATCACTAGCTGCACCAAAGCTACTATATGTAGCTGTAAATGCGTCTGTTGAGCTAAAGAATGTAACCACTGCGATAATCGCAATTAACGCTAATAAACCTTCACCAACAGCACCTAAGTAACCAACGAAACGAACATCACGTTCATTATTTAACTGCTTACTCGTCGTTCCAGATGACACTAACCCGTGGAAACCGGAAATAGCACCGCAAGCAATCGTTATAAACAATATTGGAAACCAAGGTGTATCAGTTGCTGCTGGATTTGTCATTGGAGCTGTTACTTCAGGTGATGTAATAAATAAACCAGCATATAAAATAACTAAACCAACGACTAACTGATGTGAATTAATATAATCTCTAGGCTGTAACAATTTCCATACCGGTAATGTTGAAGCGAAGTAAACATAGATCATTAATATAATAATCCAAGTAAAGAAGGCTGCTGAAGTCGCGTTAAGTCCTATGAATGTCGTTGCACCTTCACCACCAAAGTAGCGGACTAAATCAATTTGAAGTGGTTCAACATAACTAGCTATGACAGCTGTACCATACATGACAATCAAAACGACCAATGATGGTAGCAACATGCTTCCACTCCGCTTATAAACATGATAACCAATCCAAATGGCTAGTGGGATTTGAATGAAAACTGACAATACAGCTGATGGGTTTGAAATAAATAAGTTGGCAATAACCCACGCAAATACTGCGTTAACCATTAACACAAGTAGCAAAATAATAAATAAGAACAAAATTTTTGCACGTTGTCCGATCAGTTTATTCGCTAAAGTTCCAACCGATTGTCCTTTGTTACGTACTGACATAAACAACGTACCAGAATCGTGAACACCTGCTGCAAACACTGTACCGAGAACAACCCACACTAATGCAGGTAACCAACCCCAGTAAACAGCGATTGCAGGACCTAAAATCGGTGCTGCCCCTGCAATTGATGTAAAATGATGCCCCCATAGCACATATTTGTTAGTCGGGACAAAGTCAACCCCGTCCTTATATTTATGTGCTGGTGTAACATAAGCCGGGTCTAACTTATAAATTTTCTCTGCGATGAACTTTGAATAAAAGCGATAACCTAGGAAGAAGACTAGAAAACCGGCTAGAGCTAACCAAATACCACTCACATCTCATCCCCCCTAATATGGTCAATATAATCAAAAGTTTATACCTGTTTTTTTACAATTTCAACACTTATCCAAAAATTCTGTTATTTAAGTATAAACTCGTCCTGCTTAACACTAAATTATTCAAAAATGGGTGGGATTAGGACAACATTTTATATTTTTATAAAAAAATTCCGCCCCAAGCTCAGCTCGAGGCGGAAATAACTATTCTACATGGAATCCAATTTTTCCAAAGTTTTTCGAATCACGTAAATACTCAAATGCTTCAAGGTAATCATCCATTTTAAACATCCGATCTAATTCAGGCTTAATCCCATGTTTTTCAACAAACTGAAGCATCTCTTTTAACTCTTCAGCACTTCCCATTGTGCTTCCTAATAAGTTGTACTGACCGTAGAAAAATTTACGAATATCAATTTCGACTTCATCTTCAGTCGTAGCACCAAAAGTGACGACTGTTCCACCACGACGCACAATGCCTAATGATTTGTTAAATGTCGCACGGCCAACACTTTCAATAACAAGGTCAACTGTTTCGTCTTTTAACTGTTCATTCCAATCCGACTCGGTTAGAAGACCAACGTCAGCGCCTAACTTTTTCGCAGCTTCAATCTTCTCTTCGTGTCTTGATGTGACAATAACACGTGCGCCGACTGCTTTTGCGAATTTCAACACGAATGTCAAAACCCCACTTCCGATTCCAGGAAGCATGATGGTGTCACCTTCTTTCACTTGCCCACGTGTAAACAAAGCTCGATAAGCGGTTAAACCAGCTAGAGGCAAGACGCCTGCTTCTTCCCATGATAATGTGCTCGGCTTTTTCTCAACGTGATTGGCATCAACAACCATATATTCAGCAAAAGTACCATCATCAGGAAGACCGACAATTTGAAACCCTTCTGGCGGTGCATCGCTGTTCTTCTCCCAGCCAACACCAGGGTTAATCACAACTTCATCACCTACTTGCCACTTGTCAACACCAGCACCGACTTCATCGATGACCCCTGCACCATCAGACCCTAAAACTAATGGTGGGTCACCTTCTTGTCGACGTGAAGTCACCGCTACATCTCGGCGGTTCATCCCGACAGCTTTTAACCGTACTTTAACGGTTCCCTCTCGCATTTCAGGATCAGTCACATCTCGATAATCAAGCCCTTCTAACCCTAGTTGTTGTTCATGTACAATAGCCTTCATATTACTCCTCCTTCTTTATCATTTTACTTATGACAACACCGATTAAGACGGTGATCCAAACGAATGCAAATGTGACACCAAATGTTAACCATGGATCAAAGCCTGTCATATTCGCAAATCTTTCTTCATCTATATCATGAAATATAGTTATTTCATGGTTTGCAAATAATACGAGTACAACATTAATCATTGCAAACACTGCGGCGATTCCCGTAATTAAAGAAATGTTACCTTTAATCGACTTAACACTATGAAGATAGCCAATAATTAATAATATAACAACGATGGCGATGAAACTAAACCAAAACCACCCAGACATATTAAGTACTGGATCGAAATAACCTTCTTGGTTCATCGCATGAAACCTTTGATCAGAATCCTCGAGAAATTCTTCCAAGTCATTGTTTAATAAATGGAACGGCACTCTTTGACCATCGAAAAACAACTGTTGCATGTAAAGTGTATTTAAGAATCCAACATTTAAGACAATAACAGCAAGTGTAACGGCAATTAATATAAAACTTAACAACACTGAATAGTTAACCGTTGAGTTGATAAATCTGATATCTGTTAAGTGTGTCAATGTATACCAGCCACTTACGAGTATGAATGACAGGAATATAGCACTAAACCACTGGCCACCTAATTTTAATCCTGTGAAGAAATGTGGCAATTGGCGCTTTTCCCATATAAGCTGCCCGATTAAGAAAATAACGCTCGTAATTAAGAACCCTTTCCAGAAAGCTTCACCAGACAAAAAGTAAACCTCTGTACTTCCTGAGCGATAACTATCGTCAATCGTATAATAACCACTTGAAAGTAAAACTAACACTAACAACGTTAACCCATACCACATACCAAACAGACCAGAGCTAACAATTTGACTTATTAATGTGCTATTTCGACGCCACATTGTAAACAGTCCTGCGCTAACAATCACAGCTACTATTAGCACGACTGCTTGATGGGCAGTACCAACATTAAATGTTTGTGTATAGCTCGTTTCAAAGACTTCATCATCTTCATGCGCTGGTTCATGCGTTTCTTGTGAACTAATAGCGATTGGCACCGCGTTACTAATTAAGAGTAATTCGCCTAAATTAAGGCTCTTTTCCCATTCATTACTGTGGTGATGAATTCTATATTCTTCATCACCCGACTTCAAGTACATTATATGGTTTTCAAATACTGAATATTGTTCTAATGCTTCAACGACAATACTTTGTTCGCCTCTAGGGGCTAGATCATGATCTAAATCAGGGTCTGTATAAGTAAGTTGAATACTAACTAGCATCATGATCACCGTCAGTAAGACAAATGGAATGACCATGACCGCTGTTTTCCCGATTTGACTCGCACTCATTTTCCCAAATTTAACTCGTGTAATCGCTTCTTTGATAGATTTCCTATTAACAGATTGATAGCTTTCGCCACAAACGTGACAATAAAAAGCTCCGTTGTAATGAGACGCACCACAATAATGACATGTTTCTTCTTGATGCTTTTGATAGCTTGGTAACTGACTTAGTTTATGTAAAGGATGACCATCTGCATGACAATATAACGCGTCAGCGGAGTTTTTTGCTCCACATTTCGTACAATAAATCAAGTTAACTCCTCCTCTTGACGCATGCCACACACATGACAGAACTTCGCCCCAATCATAAGTGGTGTTTCACAATGTTGACACGGTTCATCTTGGCTGTCTATTTCAACATGTTCTAACTTCTGACCGCAACGTTCACAATACGTATCAGATTTTTCGATCTCATGCCCACACGTACAGTAAATGTTTCGTGCTCCACTTAACACTTCAAGCTCATGAAGTCTATGATCTAGCTTTTGAATTTGTTCACCAAATTCTTTTAACTCTTCACTATATAATTGCCCCATGCGATACTGGTGGTAGATTGACTCACCTAACTTAGCTAACCACCACGATTTATCAGCTAATATACGCTCTTTCTCTGTCTTATACTCCGTCATAATGTGCCCCCTATAACTCTATGAACTTACAATAATTGTATCATATTATAGCGCATAAATTTTCCATGTGTCATTATTTTCTGATAATATATAATATAAGATTGTGTTATGAATAAGGAGGATTTGTATGATCCAAATTGACCCAAACCAATTAGACTCGAAAGAAAATTATAAACTACTAAGTGGGTGCGTCATCCCACGCCCAATCGCTTTTGTCACATCAGAAAATGAAGATGGCGTAGTGAATGCCGCTCCGTTTAGCTTTTTTAACATGTTAGGTTCAAACCCACTGTTAATCGCTATTTCTGTTGGACGCGTAGACGGTGAAATGACAAAACATACAGCAAAAAATATTTTAAGCCAAAAAGAATTCGTCGTACATATCGTGGATGTCGACATGCTTGAACAAATGAATCAAACCGCAGCCCCATACAAAGAACACATTAGTGAGATTGAAAAAGCGAATCTGACGACAATCCCAAGCACTCACGTATCTGTTCCTGGCATTAAAGAATGTAAAGTCCGTTTAGAATGTGAACTGTTTGAACATATGCCACTTGGCGAAAACGGCGAGTATAATAATGATTTAATTTTAGGTAAAGTGATTCAGTACCACATTGATGAAAATGTTTATCAAGAAAACTATAAAATTGATGCCGAAAGTTTAAACCCATTGGCTAGACTAGCAGGTCCAAACTACGCGACGTTAAGCGAACCACTCTTTTTAGAACGCCCAACAGATACGGAGTAGGTGATGATATGATTCGTGATGCAAAAAGAGAAGATATAGAAAGTTTAGCCCATTTAATGGGAGAGCTTGGTTACCCGACGACGGCTGAAGAGATGAATCACCGCATGATGAAAATTAACTCAAGCGACGATTATCGAACACTCGTCTATGAACATAACGGTAAAGTCATTGGCATGACAGGGTTAATCAGGGGATTCCATTATGAAAACAACGATAATTATATTCGAATCGTCGCACTCGTCGTTGACAGGCGTGAACGGGGCAGTGGGATCGGGAAAGCTTTGCTTAATGCAGCTGAACGATGGGCTAAAGAACAAAAGGCAAGTAAACTCGTCTTAAACAGTGGTAATCGTGGTGATCGCGAAGACGCCCACCACTTTTACACGAGCCAAGGTTACGAAGCAAAAGCGACGGGGTTTTATAAGAAGCTGAATTAAGGCTATATATCACTTAAAAAGCAGAGCAAACGGCTTAACCGATTACTCTTCTTTTCTTTGTTTTTCATAATTTGTTCAAAGACGGTCACACAAAGCATTAACCAAGCTAGTGAAACGCTATAAGCTCCAAGTACATCTGTTGCAAAGTGAGCATCAAGCATAATACGACTAACCCCAATTGCAAAAATAACAATCGTTAGCGCAGTAATTAATATGCCTTTTACGATACGATGGTTAATGAATAGACAAGCGATGTAAATTAAAAACGCAAAAAACAAAAATGCTCTTGTAGAGTGCCCACTTGGAAAACTATATGACACAAGTTCTAAGTTCACCCCAAATGCCTCAATATGATGAAGGTCATCTGGTCGTCCTCTTTCAAACAAGAACTTAAATAGTAGATTTAATAACACACCGCCTCCCACAACTGCTATGAACAGAACTATGTGTTTAAGTGACTTTTGCTTAAACCATAAGATCACGATCGTCAGTAATGATAACACCGCTAAAAGTTCGGTGGACCCTAAGTTTGAAATCAAGTCCATCGACGACATGAAAGCAGTGTCTTGAAGTGGATTTAACGCATCAGCAATTTGACGATCCAACGACGTTTGTTCTTGGTTCACGACTAAAACGGATAACGCAATAAAACTTAGTAACGATAACAGAGCAACTGCTATGTAAATTGACATTTTATTTTTCATTTTGTAATTCTCCTGTGACTCTTGTTGTTTACTTAAAAGATTATTCGTTTAATTTTATCATAAATCTGTCCTTTTTCTTTAAAAATGTAAAAAAACTGCACCTCAAATTAGGTGCAGTTTGTGATGGGCTCTTTTAATTGTTAGCCAGTGACTCATATTGATTTCGCAATGAGCGCTTTAACACTTTTCCACTCGGGTTTTTCGGCAATGAATCTGTGAAGTCAATATACTTCGGAACTTTAAACTTGGAAAGCTTTTGTTCACAAAATGACTGAACGTCTTCATTTGTCAGTTCGTATCCTTCTTTAGTGACGATAATCGCTGTTATCGCTTCAATCCAATACTCATCTGGAAGTCCAACAACCGCCACTTCTGACACACCTTCTAATTCGTAAATGGCTTCTTCAACTTCTCGACTTGATACATTGACTCCTCCAGTATTAATCATATCTTTTTTACGATCAATAATCGTAACATACCCTTCTTCATCCATAATGCCTAAGTCACCACTGTGGAACCAACCATTTTTAAATACTTCGGCGGTCTTCTCAGGGTCATTTAAGTACCCTTTCATAGCGTGTGGGGTCCGATGAACGATTTCACCAATTTCACCACGAGTCACCTCATTTCCTTCATCGTCCACAAGTTTCGTTTGCACATTCAGAGTCGGCTTACCTGCTGAACCTAACTTACGAAGCTGGTCCTCTGGCTGTAAGGCGGTGGCAAGCGGTGCGACTTCTGTTTGGCCGTAAAAATTCCAAAACTGAGCATTAGGTAACCGCTCAGACAATTCTTTTAACACTTCACGCGGCATAATAGCCGCACCATAATAACATTTTTCCAACGATGTTAAATCGCGCTTTTCAAAGTCCGGATGACGTAATAATGCAATCCAGACCGTTGGAGGACAAAATAGCTGGGTTGCTTTTTCTTTTTCAATCGTTTCTAATATAGATTCAGGAGTAGCATTTGGTAAAATGATGCCGCTTGAACCTAAATAAATGCTTGGTCCTAAAAAGACGTGCAACTGCGCACTATGATACATCGGTAATGCGTGAACAAGCACATCTTGATTCTCCATCTGACCATCAACGATACAACTCATGTATTCACTGACTAAACTTTTATGTGAAAGCATGACACCTTTTGGACGTGACTCGGTTCCGCTCGTATATAACACGTGGGCTAAATCATCATCTTCCAAATCAGCATCTATGAAGTCAGTAGGTTTACCCTTTCTAGCTGATGATAGCGTCATCCATCCTGACAATTCACTTGATAGTTGTTCATCTTCGTTCGTATCCATCACAAACTTAAACTGAGGTGAAATGCGATCAGCTGATTGTTCAAGAACAAGAGCATATTCCTTCGAAGCAATTAATCCATTTGCTTTAGAGTGTTCTAAAATGTATGAGACATCTTCAACTGAGAGCATATAATTAATCGGAATCATGACAGCGCCGATTCGTGCAAGTGCAAACTTCAGTACAACAAAGTCCAAGCTATTTTTGGACATGACAGTAATCATATCGCCTTTTTTCATGCCTTTCTCAACAAAAACATGGGCTGTTTGATTAACCAAATCATCTAGCTCAGCATAGTTAAGTCGTTGCCCTTCATACGCCAAAGCAAACTTCTCTGGCATACGTTCTCTCGTTCTAAGTAATAAGTCACCAAGTGTGTTTCTTCTCGTTCGTTTAAGCATCTGGTTCAAATCATTCATAACATTTGTACTCATTGAAACACCCCTTAACTAATTTGATGACGCACTAATCTGAAAATTCTAATTATTATTTTACAGTAACGAACTTTTTCGTTCAAGTATATAAAAAAAGAACTTGGCTTTCCCAAGTTCTTTTAGATGTTGATTAATTTACTTTTTCCCCTTCGATGTAAGTAGCTTCCACTTTATTGCGTAAATCAAATGGATCACCGCTCCAGATAACTAAGTCAGCATCTTTTCCTTTTTCAAGTGAACCAACACGATCTTCAATACCTAAATGTTTTGCTCCGTTAATCGTTAAAGCTTTCATCGCTTCTTGATCTGTTAATCCATTTTTAACTCCCATAATCGCACTTGTCATTAAATGCTCGATTGGAACAACTGGGTGGTCTGTTGTAATCGTAAATGGAACGCCGTGCTTCGCATAAGTCGGAAGCGTCTCCCAACCACGATTTTCGAGCTCGACTTTTGAACGAGCAGTCAACGTCGGACCAACTGCGACACTTACACCATGCTCAGCGATAAATTCAGGAATTAAATGACCTTCCGTACCGTGCTCAATTGTCACATCAATCTCAAACTCACGCTTAATACGAAGTACTGTTGCGATATCTTCAGCGCGGTGAGCGTGAACACGTAGTGGCATTTCACCTTTTAGCACCTTCGTAATATTTTCTAACTCTAACTTATAATCCGCTTCACCCTTTTCACGCTTTTCCATATACACTTGTGCTTCATGAAGCTTTTCTCGTAAAAGCGCAGCTACACCCATACGCGTCGTTGGAAGCTTTCCTTTTCCACCATGGACACGCTTCGGATTTTCACCAGTAGCTGCTTTAAGACCAGACGGCTCACGCACGGCCATTTGATCAACGACTGTGCCAACCGTTTTAATCACGACCATTTCACCGCCAATGACATTTGCGCTTCCTGGCAATGTCTGAACCGTCGTCACACCGAACTTACGCGCATCTTCAAGGCCAACATCAAACGGATTCACTCCATCAATCGCACGGATCTGCGCCGTATTCGCATCACTCGTCTCATTAAAATCATGCCCTGAAGGACCCTTACCTTCTTCAAACACACCTAAATGCGTATGTACATCGATTAAGCCAGGCGATACAACTTTTCCTGTGAGATCAACAACCTCTGCATCACTAGGAGCATCATATGTATCCTTGATATCTTTAATCTTACCATTTTCAGTGACAATCACTTTTCCTTCAAAATATTGACCTAAACCATCATAGCCCGAGGCATTCTTAAAAACTAACATATATTCCCCTCCATTTTTCAATTTTTCTTAACATTCATAATACGGGAAATCTATTAATTTGTAAATTCCTTCGAGGGGCGAAGTATAAATTTTGATAGAGTGAGGATAGCGGGGTGGGGGGTGGGGCTTTGTCCGACAGTTATGGGCGTGTATCCGACATTAGTGATGTTTCGTCCGACAATTATTGGGCCGCGTCAGACATTAATCCCGCTTCGTCCAACACTTATGACCCGCGTCCGACATTAATCACACTTCGTCCGACACTTCTAATCTAGCATTCGGTAATTATTGTAGGTTATTCGGTAGTTTTGCACATCTATTCGGTAACTATTACCTTCTATTCGGTATTAACTCTTCCTATTCGGTAATGATCAACCTAATCCAACACATAAAAAAGAACACTCCCCTCAAGAGAGTGCTCCTTCCATTATTCTATGACGCGTCTTGTTTTTCCTCTTCGTAATATTCATCTTCTTGAAGCTTGTGTTCTGGTAAGAAAATGACGCATACAAGCGTTAACACGGCAAAGATTAAGCCAACAAAAAACAAAGCACTGATACCACTTGATAATGACAATTGAATCGCATGTAACCATTCTTGATGCAACGCTTCACCTTCTGGGCCGATCGCAGCAAAGGATGACTCCACACTCTCTTGTGCCTCCCGAGTGATGAGCTGTTGTGGGTCCATCGCTAAAATATCTTGTTGAACCGAATCACTTAATTCATTAAACCCTGATGGCTCGACTTCGTTAAAACGGCGTAAAAACCACGTATTTAATATCGCACCAAACACTGGTGCAGCAACCACACCCGCAAGTGACCTTGAAAATTGTAAGTTCGCATTGACTTGCCCCATCTGTTTATACGGGAAAGCATTTTGCACAGAGACGTTCATAATCGGCATAAGTGAGCCAATTCCAATTCCGAACACTGCCATATTAAGCATAACTGTCCAAAACGACGTATGAACATCCATTTGGTTAAATAAAAATAAACCAATTAACATGAGCATCGCGCCAACAAACGCATATCGTTTATACGTCCCGGTGCGTGACATGAGTTGACCGGTACATAAGTAGTTCAGTTTTGGAGTACAAACAATAAAAATGTATTATAAAATGAGCGTCAAATTGCATAGCGATTTGATGCTCATTTTTCATTGTTATATCAAAGTTTATATGTATTTTGAGTAGTTATTTACACAGGAAAATGCAACTCAATTTGCAAACCTACAATAATTATTGAAGACCTGTAAAATCACGTGCAAAAACTATTGCAATTTTAACAACAAAAAAGAGCAAATTCCTTATCGGAAAATGCTCATTCTTGTTAAACTAACGCCCCCTTTAGTGTAGGAACAATATCCCACAATTGTTGATACGTAAGGATTTCCTAATTATAATATTCTTTCGTATATCTCTCCACGGAAATGGAATTACTTATTAGGATTGTAATCCTTTTTTCTATTCCTTTACATTTTTAAGCTCAAACGTTCGAACTACACCTAAATAGCTTTCAAGCAATTCCTCATACTCATGTGCTTCAAAAGCGATATCAAAAAATACCTCGTAAACATGCCCATCCACTTCTTTTAAGAACCAGTATTCTTCATATCCATCGAATTCGACACGAACAGCAGTAGTAAAAACACCTGTATTAAAGTCTTCATTTTCATGTAAATAATCAATTGTTCTAGCGTAGTCATGCTGGTATGCTACAAAATCATCTAGTGCTCTATTTCGTATTTCCCCTTCACGATTTCGAGCATTTTCCTGTTTTTCAACTTTGACTACTAATTCTGAAGACCTTAATCCAAAGTGCTCTTTTTCAACACTCTCCTCGTACTTCGTGTCAAATGTATATCGGTACGTATGAAGCGATGGAAAAGAATATCTAAACGTAGCTACTTCTGGTAAGTCAAAGGAATATCCTACTTCAGGGTAATCTCCTTTTAGATTTTCTTTAGGTTCATAAGATAAATTTGTTGGCTGGTCCAAAATAGGATTAGCGTCAAATTCATCTTTATTAAACGTAATAGTCTTCATTGAAGTAAGCATTTTTTCAAACAACGTTTCATCTTGCTCACTTGGGATTGATAATCTAGCACGAACATAGTTTTCTCCCACCTCACCAAGTAATTCATAATGAATCACACCTAGTTCTGATTCGGTCTTAATCATGTAAGTAAAGGGCTTTATATCATAATCTTCGGTAGTAAGCACGTTAGCAACATCCGATAACCTCTCCAATGACTGTTCTTTCATTTGTTCAAGATATGCCGCAGAGTCTTCCTCCACTTCCTTTTTGACAGCTTCCAGAGCGTCTTGGGCTTCTTTTTCAGTTAATCCAAAGTCATAATACTCCTGTAAATATACATATTTATATTTATTTATTGGTTGAATGTCGATGGTGGGCACTTCTTTTTGTAATTGTTCAGTAGTTGTTTTCAGTGTAAATGTATATTGATTAGCAGATGATTCATGCCAAAAAAACATTTGATTTTCAGGCGTGTCCATAACATTTTTGGAAACCAATTCAAATGAATCGTCAACCGTTATTTGGTATGAGTTTGGCTGCAACCATTCATATTCTTCATCCCTAACTTGATTCTGCTCAAAACCATAAGTCGTACCATTTGTTTCATCAGTCGAACAAGCTCCCAGAAACAATAGGACGATAACAAGTATCATTTTTTTTTCATTGTGTCCCCCTCTAGATAGTAAAATCTGTTTTATGCAATCCTTCTTTCATTATTCTGCTCACATTAGTTGAATAATGTCCTTTAGCTCATTTTACCATAAAAATACCAAACACCTTTGAATTTCCCACATTTTGTCTTGCAATTATAATCACAATTAGCCCTACAAGTTAGTCTACAATTTCATATGGAAAAAGTAGTCCAATTAAGGGTACAAATTGCAATTTTGTACTTCAAAACTGAACTACTTAAGTTTTTCAGAGTGGTCCTTTAACTCTATTATTTGTTTTCAATAACCATCGCAATGCCTTGTCCGCCGCCAATACATAAGCTTACAACGGCATAGCGACCTTCTCTTCGTTTCAATTCATAAGCTGCACTTAACAAGACGCGTGTACCACTTGCTCCGACTGGGTGACCTAATGCAATAGCACCACCATTAACATTCGTTTTATCACGATCTAAGCCAAGTTCTTTTTCAACTGCTAAGTACTGAGCAGCGAACGCTTCATTTACTTCGACTAGATCCATATCTTCAATCGTTAAATTAGCACGCTCTAACGCTTGCTTAATCGCTGGCACTGGGCCAATACCCATAATCGTCGGGTCGACACCCGCCACACTCCAAGATTTAATTTCAGCCATCGGTGTTAAACCGTGGTTACTAACCGCTTCTTCTCCTGCAACAACGACACTTGCAGCACCGTCATTAATACCTGATGAGTTAGCTGCCGTCACTGTTCCGTCTTGTTTAAAGACTGGCTTCAATTTCCCTAAGGTTTCTATAGTCGAATCTGGTTTTATATGTTCATCTTTAGCGACTTCAACTTCACCTTTTCGCGTTTTGACTACTACAGGTGCAATCTCTTCTTCAAAATAGCCATTTTCGACAGCTCGAGTTGCTCTTTCGTGTGATTGTACTGAATAAGCATCTTGTTCTTCACGAGTAAGATTATGAATGTCAGCTAATTTCTCAGCTGTCATCCCCATACCCTTTCCTGTATATTGGTCTGTTAATGTTGCCTGCAACATGTCTTCAAATTGCATGTTCCCCATTTTCACACCATTAAAACGTTGCTTGAAATTCGAAAAAGGGGACTGTGACATGTTATCAGAACCACCTGCTAATACAATGCCTGCTTCACCTAACTTAATATGTTGCGCACTTGTAACAACCGACTGTAAGCCTGACCCACATAAACGGTTTAACGTTAATGCTGGCACTTCTTGTGGCACACCGCTGTAAAGCCCAATATGGCGCGCTAAGTAGGCTGCATTCTTCCCCGAATGAATAACGTTTCCGTAAATAACATGATCAACATCATTAGCTTGTACATTGGAACGTTCTAAAGCCGCTTTAGCTGTAGCAGTCCCTAACTCAACTGCATCTGTATTAACAAAAGACCCACCGAAAGCAGTAAATGGTGTTCTAGCTCCATCAATTAAATATACTTTGACCATATTTAATATCTCTCCTCTTGATCGCGCATTTCAATTTCATGATCACTTAAGCCATCTTCCATATCACGCAACCGATGCGCAATACGGCTAGATGCATTAGCGGCAATACTGCCAACCATATCATCTAGAAAAGTATGGCACTGTCCACCTTCTTTAGTGTCTAGTTCCTTTATAATCCCGATTTTCTCTTTATCTAAATGCCCAAATGTCGTAACTGAGATACTTCCATATCCTAACGCCGCTCCGAAGGCAATCGTTTCGTCAACACCGAAAAGCCCTTCATCTTGAGCAACTAATGATTGTAGAGGTTCAGATAGTTGGCCTTTTTCAGCCAATTGATCTAATTCGACTCCGACTAACAATGCATGTTGAATCTCTCGTTTTTCTAATACACGATTAACACTTTCTACGCAATATTCAAAAGTTAACGATTCATTGTAAGGTTTTTGCATTTGATAAACAATTTCTGCAATACTAGAAATAGATACGCCACGTTTTTCTAAACATTCTCGAGCTGCATTTTCTACTTCTTTGCTACGAATGTGGTTCGAATAAGTCGTCATCCTTCTCCTCCTCCTTTTCCTAATTATACCACGCGCAAGGAGTTGGACAAATCGTAAAATTCGCGATTTTATTTTTATGTGGTAAAATAAAACAAAACCAACTACAACTGGAGGTATCCAACTTGGCTAGAGACGGTTCAATGGTTGAACGAGAAATCGAAAGTGAATATATGAATGAAACATTCACCATTAATATTTACCGACCTGAAAATTATTCAACACTTTACAAGTACCACTTATGCATCGTGCAAGATGGTGATGATTATTATCAACTTGGACGGTTAGCTCGCGTGAGTGACAAGTTGCATAAAGAAGGCAAAATTGAGAACACCATTTTTTGTGGCATCCATTATAAAGATCGTGACGATCGTTGGCACAAATATCATCCAGAAAGCGAAAAACAGGAAGATTATATAAAGTTTTTACGCTTTGAAGTTGTTCCTGTTTTAGATAAAGAATTGCCGAGTTATCATGTTAAATCATGCCGAGCTTTAATGGGGGACTCTTTAGGCGGGACGGTGTCGCTTATGACAGCATTAAAATATCCGAACACTTTCGGCAAAGTCATAATGCAGTCACCTTATTACGATGAGCGTGTCGAAAGGCTCATTAAAGAAACAGATGAGATTGAAACGATGTCTATTTATCATACGATTGGTTTAGATGAAGAAGAAGTTGAAACGACATATGGTGACATCGATGATTTCTTAAATCCAAACCGTGAAATGAACAACCTTTTAGAAGAGCGTGTTTCCGACTATACTTATAAAGAGTTAGAAGGAAAACATACTTGGAAACAATGGCAGAAAGACTTACCAAACGCAATCGAAAATATTTTCGGAAAATAGGCACAATATAGGGGCGATTTTTCCAAGGTTTTTCTGTTATAATATAATCTATACTTCGTTAATCAGTTTTATCGGAAAATACTTATTTGAAATATGGAGGGATTTATTCATGACACCAGTGACTTATGGAATTGCAATATTTCCATCAAAACACATACAAGATGTAGCAAACTCTTACAGGATGAGATATGACCCGCGTTACTCACTAATTCCACCGCATATTACGTTAAAGGAACATTTTCAAGCAACAGAAGGTGAAATTAAACAGGTGGAAGATGCTTGTCAAAAGCTTGCAGATGAAATGGACCCTTTTGATATCGAAATTAACCGTGTAAGTTCATTCAGTCCAATTACTCACACTGTTTATTTAAAAGTAGAAGACAATGAAGAGCTAACTTATTTAAGTAACAAAATGCATGAGAAACCGTTCCCTCAAGAGCGTCAGCATAAGTTCGTGCCGCACATTACAATCAGTCAGGAGCTATCAGAAGATGAACATTCTGACGTATACGGTAGCTTGAGACTTTCACAATTTGATTTAAAAGATACAGTTGACCGCTTCCAGTTACTTTACCAACTAGATGACGGTAGCTGGACTGTACATGAAACATTTAAGTTTGCTAAGGAGTAATTATTCATGCTGAATGTGCAAGAAGTAGAAACGAAAAGACAAAAAGACGAAGCCTTCGACATTCGTAAAGTCGTCTTCGTTGAGGAGCAAAACGTACCACTAGAAGAAGAAATAGATGAGCATGACGATCATGCCATTCATTTTGTAGGCTACACGTTAGAAAGACGCCCCGTTGCAGCAAGCAGGCTACGTTTTGTCGATGAATTTGGCAAGTTGGAACGAATTGCTGTATTAGATGAAGAACGAGGCAACGGATTTGGACGAGACATCATTTTAGTCATGGAAGATGTCATTCGCTCTAAAGGCTACACGAAATCGAAGCTAAACGCACAAACTTACGCAGAAGATTTTTATAAAAAACTCGGCTACGAAACAGTATCTGATGAGTTTATGGATGCTGGGATTCCACACGTGACAATGGTAAAAGACTTATAATTAAAACCGCCTTAATTGGCGGTTTTATTTTTTTTATAATCAAATGAGTAAATGATATCCTAGCCAAAAAATAGCAAGTCCAGACCCAACAAGGACTAATATTAACGTCATTTTCCCTTGCATATTCACAGCCACTTCCCCCTTTCTCTATTGGTGCCATTAGTTATAGGTTGAGTTGAGTTAAAAAATATATACTAACGAACTAAAATTTACTTTCGCTTAAATGAATGAAAAAGCGCAGCCCACAAATAATAATGCATGACAATTAATAAAGGGGGATTTTGTGGTGGGCACTGAACCAATGGAATTTGTTCGAATTACTATGGAAACAATCGTAGGGTTTGCCGCCTTATTTGCATTAACTAAAGTGCTAGGTAAGTCACAAATTACACAAATAACTCCTTTTGATTTTATTGCAGCCATTATTCTAGGTGAATTAATTGGTAATGCCCTTTATGATAAAGAAATTGGTATTAGTATGATCTTGTTCGCTGTAACTTTGTGGGGAGTATTATTATACACAATAGAAACAATTACTAATAAATTCAGAAAATCACGAAAGCCTCTTGAAGGTTCACCATCTCTAATTATTCGTCGAGGAGAAATTCAAAAAGATTTATTAAAAAAATCAAAACTTGATATGAACCAATTTATGCATTTATTAAGAGACAAAAACGTCTTTTCAATCCAAGAAGTTGAGTATGCAGTGCTTGAAACAAACGGTACAGTCAATGTCCTTAAAAAGTTTATTCACCAATTACCAACAAATGAAATCTTAAATCAAACTCCGAAAAGCGTTGAACTACCAATATCAATCATTTCTGACGGTGAAATTGTTGAAGAAAACTTAAAAGAAATATCATGGAATTTAGAGGATATTGAAAAAGAAGTCGAACAACAAGGGTTAACCATTCAAGACATTATGTATGCTGAGTGGACACAAGAAAAAGGGCTTTATGTCATGCCTTACTAGACTTTCGTACAGAACAATATAATTTTTCATTAACTAATCGTAACGGGTTCCGTTGTGAGTTGCAAAACGTTAAATTGTAATCCATTTAGCAAAAGAATTCTCACTAGAAACACATTAGAGAGCCTATTAAAAAAGGGCTTAGAATTACTTCTAAGTCCCTTTATCTTGATTTTCCCTCTTCATCTGTTACTTTTTCTTTTCACTTGGATAATCAATGGAATTTGCAATCTCTACTAACATTTCAGAAGAGACCTTATCAGATATTTTTTTATTTATACTAAGCTTGTATTGCCAATGATCTCTCTCAAAAACGAGAGCTTCAAACGAGTCAGAGATGTTAATAAGTTTAGCTTCATTTCCATTCTTTAAAGTAAACACCTCAACGACACGCTTATCTTCGATTGGAATTTTGTGTTCAAGAGGTCTAACAGCTATTTCATATTGATTTTCAGGCGATTGACTATTTATATATATCAACTCAAAAGAATCATTTATATCCCCATCTAAATCATTAAACCTTCCAAAATGATGCGTAAATTTTATAGGTGGTATCCTAAGAGGTAGTTTAATACTTTGGTTAAAATGCTGTTCAAATTCATTTACAGCTTCTTCAACAGTTTTATATCCATATTCAGGATATGTTTCCTCTAAAGGTCTAACCTCATGGATTGAATTTGCAGAAGCTGCGTCAATGTTCAATCCACAAAGCATACTAAAAATAAGCATTACAAGTAAAATAACTTTCTTCAATTCACATCACCCTAAACTGTTTTTAAGGATTACCTTTACCTACGAAAAAATAAATATACATTTTCCACTTAGTGCTCAATAGTTGATGAAAATTTAAACAGAAGCAAGCCACATATGACTGCTCCTGTTGTTAAAGTAACACATGACAAACACAACACCTATTCATAACCTCTAAAACATTTACTTCAAACCTTCATAATAGCTATGTGAAATGTGATTATATCAAAACCCTATAACTTCTTAATATATCAGCAAAATAAAACACGTGAATTCGCATATGAATTCACGTGTGAAATAGTATGTGTTTCTGTCTATGTGCACCTTTGAACGGAAACCGTTAAACTAACCAGGTACTTTTAAATCGGTTTGATCATGACGCGAAAATTTTCAATTTCAAACTCAGCTTTATTCTCCTCAACTAATGCTCGTACGTAAGCAGATACAGCTGTCCTAAACAGCATAAACATTGAGAGCTGATCGGCTTTAACATCATATCGAGCACACATAAACGACACGATATCTTCATGAGATAAACCATGTGCCGATCGATCAAGCATTTCCTTTACTGAACTTAAAATGTTTTGGTGATATTCAATATTATACTGAATAGTATTTTTAAAGTCTTCTTCATAAGGCCCATGCCTGGTACAGCACCATCATAAACTTTATCTTTAATTTTTTCTAGACTCTCAATTGTGTCTTTGGCACACGTGATATACGGGATTTTATGCTTGTCTAATTCTTTTTTACCAAAATAACTATCAGCAGCAAACAATATGCCGTTTGTTGCAAGCGCAAGTTGGTGATAGCTATGTCCTGGAGTTGAAATGAACTCTATATGAAACCCGTCTATTTCCTGTTCACCTTCATCGACTACTAAATCCACTTCAACTGGAGGCCCTTCTAAAAACTTATTTCTAAGCTCTCCAACTGGTGTATTACCTTGAAACATATAAATCGGTTCAATGATCGGATTCTCAACGATCGCCGCTTCTAATTTAGGTGCCATAACTTTGACATTGTAATGTTTTTTTAAATAAGCAGCTCCGCCATAATGATCTGCATGTGCATGTGTAATAAATAAATGGGTGATCGGTAATTCTGCTTCTTCTAATTGACGCACAACTTTTCTAATGGCCGATTGATCAATGGCAGCATCAATGAGCAGTCCATTATTCCCTTCATGCACATAACCAACATTGACGGAGCTTGAGAAGTAGTAACAATTATTATTTAATTGATTCATTTTCATAGACTAGAATCCTTTCTTTAGCGGACTATCTTGTTTAAATGCTTTCGCTAAAGTATTGACCTTTTCCTGTTATTTTAGAAAAATTTCTCTCAGCTGAACGATTTACAATGGATCCTGGTGTATAAAGCTGTTCAATTTCTGCTTGTTTACCATTTTTAGGACCGTTTTGATTGTTATAACGTAAGCTCATCCTTTTTCTTTCTTCAGCATATTCGAACGGATGTTTACGCCTCGTCTCTAATTCTACACGAAATGGTCTTTCGATTACGAATGGAGACTTCGTTTCACCAGCTACTCGTCTGTGGTATTGACTATATTGATGTTGATCAACTGGCAAAATGTATCCCATATGATCAACCTCCTTCTTTATATTAATCCTATTCCCGTTTCTACTTATACTTATTCGTTTAAGGTTACTTCGGTTTGTCGATTTTCTTCTCTAAGTCTGCCATCCATTTTTCAATCTTTTGCGCATCACTATCTAACATTTTCTCCCATTTATAAAATTCACTCGTCTGTTTGTCATATTTTTGTTGGGGCGATTGGTTTAATTGCTTAGTCAGTTGTTTCAAATGGTTCATTAGGAGAATGAATCGGTCAGGCATAGATTATCACACCTTTTTCAAAAAATTTGTCTATCTTTGTGCGTTATATAATTTTTTTATAAAAAAATTGTCTCATTTTGTGCTTTATCAAGAATGGAGTCCTATAAAAAAGGAACTCGGACTAAACCCGAGTTCCTACATACCAATTAGATCCAGAAAAATGGTGGACGTCTCTCTTCACCATCGTCTTGGTCGTCATCTTTCATTTCGACATCTTCAGCCATCATTTCCTCATGACGAGGCTCTTCATCCATCATACGAGGACCAAACCATGGATGAGATTCTCTTTCAGGGGGCTCGAAATGAACATTGTCAGCTTTAATAATTAAGTCCTGTACGTGGATTTCTTTTTTAGAATCGGACATGCTTTTCACTCCTTTAAGTGTTAGGCGTTTCGTTAACTAGTATATTCAGTACTTTAAAATTAGCATAGGTTGGTGCCCTATAATTCCCAAATCCTTTAATTTAACCTTCAAAACTTTTTTGGCGAATGCCCACACCTATATAGGTAAAATGCATACATTATTATCGTAACAAGAGTCAATATTGACCAATAAGAAAGGAGTTTGCTTATGACTTGTCGAGATAAGCGTCGTATTGAAGATGAGGATACTAACTGCGTAGCCGATATTCTACGCCAGATCGTTGATGCACAAGATGATATTGTTGATGACGATTGCGATATTAGTTGTGAACAGTCAATTCAAGATTTACGAGGTGACACGACTGCACCCAACAGTTTAGATACAGTACCAGTATTACTATACTGCAAATGTGATCCATTTAAAGGGTATGGTGTCCGCAACGACCAACAAAGAACTGTTCTAGACACCTTCTATTTCCGTGTTAACAGCATCGACGACGATAACTGTGCAACGTTAGAGTTATTACGCGACCCTTCTGACTCGCATACAGGCGCACCGGATCCAACTAAGCAAAAAACCGCCAACCTACGCGCAACAGGTATTTGCATTACAGTTGATTTAGAATGCTTCTGCCACGTAACTTGTTTACCGGCTATTAACGCCCTTTAATATTACCGCGCACATTAAACGAGTCTGCTATATTAATAGCAGGCTCGTTTTTAGTCTGAAATAAAATCATCTTTTAAGTTTTGCCTAAAAAAGAAAGGTAACTAGGCGCTTTCACCCTAGTTACCTTCTTTAAACTAAAAACCTACTAACTGTACGTCTACGATATCTCCTCGTTTAATTTTCACGCGAAAACCTTGATCCACCGTTCGTAACATTAATATGTCTTCATCACACTTCTCAATTGTCCCAATATATTTATTATTGTCAGTTTGAACTTCGCATTTCATTTTTGGAAGAATGCTAGGCATATCAACCATATATCTTAATCTCTCTTCAACTGACATATCTTGAAACTTTCTTCGTTTAGATGAAACACTTTCTTCTTTTTCTTCCTCTTTAGGCTCAATGTCTACTACATCTTCATTGTTACTATAAAAGTGTGATTGTGCTTTGGCAGAAGGATTATTTTCAGAGTTTTGCGCAATAAATAAAAGCGGTGGCTTCACTTTATGATCCGGCATGAGTCAATCTCCTCTCTTGACTTCTTTTCACCTTATCTTATGCATAAATGCCTAGAGGAGTGAGCATAAAAAAGCAAAGTGCTTCCAGATTAACTGAAAACACTTTGCTAATTAAAAGTTCTTATCGACCTAAAATGTTATAACCGCTATCGACGTGTAAAATCTCACCTGTCATACCACGAGATAAATTACTCATTAAGAAATAAGCAACGTCGCCAACCTCTTCTTGTGTAACTGGCTTACGCAATGGTGCACGCTCTTCAATCTCTTGTAAAATTGAGTTAAAGTCGCCAACACCTTTAGCAGATAGCGTACGAATTGGACCAGCAGAGATTGCGTTTACTCGGATTCCATACTTACCTAAATCGTTAGCTGCATATTTCATCGTTGCATCTAAGCTGGCTTTTGCTACACCCATAACGTTGTAGTTCTCAACAACACGCTCGCCACCTAAATAAGTTAGTGTTACGATGCTTCCGCCTTCTGTCATAACATCTTTAGCAGCACGAGATACTGCTGCTAATGAAAATGCGCTAATGTTATGCGCTAGTAAAAAGCCATCACGTGATGTATTAATGAATTCACCTTTCAGTTCATCACGGTTTGCAAATGCAATACAGTGAGCTAATCCATGAATAACACCTACATCATTTTTAATGTTTTCGAATGTTGTATTAATGGCATCGTCATCTGTTACGTCGCACTCATACAATAAAGAGTCATCACGATCTAATGTCTTTGCTAAGTCACGTACAGGTTTTTCGAAACGTTCATTGGCATAAGTAAAGATTAGACGAGCACCTGCATCGTGTAACGCTTGAGCAATCCCCCAAGCAATACTGCGTCTGTTCGCTACACCCATTACAACATATGTTTTACCTTCTAATGAAAAAGTCATTTGATTGACCTCCTAGTCAGTCATAAAATTATGGTTTGTTATTAGTACCTACTACTATTTTATATAAAATTGACGACAGATACAATTGTTTTCTTTAGATTAATTGAAAACTTTCATAAACTGTTAACGAGTTCACATTGACGAACTAGCCTAAATGCACGAAAATAGAATAGATGATTAGTTTAAAGGAGTATATCCATGGACAACACTGGAAACGAAAAAAAACTCGATACATTTCTTATCTTTGTAATGACAGCTTTAGTTGCGATTAGCAGTTTTACATTATATACATTACAACCTCATTTACCAGGCTATTTATCCAATAACAACTTCTATTTACAGCAGTTAATGTGGTTTATAGTAGGAACAGTTGGAATTGCGTTAATTATGATTCTTGATTTCGATCGTTACCGCAAACTTGCTTGGCCAGTGTACATATTAGGAATCTTAATGTTAGCTGGTCTTTTTGTTTGGGGCGATACGCGACTAGGAGCAACTCGTTGGTATGACTTACCTATTGGCTCCATACAGCCTTCAGAGTTCATGAAAGTGTTTCTTGTTATAGCCTTGGCGCATGTTATTACGTCACATAATGAAAAGTGGACGCACAAAGACTTAAAATATGATCTAATACTGTTAGGAAAAATTGTTGCCTTAACATTACCACCGTTCGCATTAATCGCGATGCAACCTGACTTAGGTTCTTCGTTAGTTATTATGTCGATTATGGGCTTTTTAACTTTAATATCCGGAATCCGTTGGCGAGTTATTTTAGTAATACTAGGTATTTTCACCTTAATTGCCGCTTCACTTGCCGCAATGTACCTTTTATACACTGAACAGTTTATCGACTTTATTAATGAATATACGCCATTCGGACATGCGATTCATCGTATTCAAGCATGGCAAGACCCTCATTTGTATGAACAAAGTTCCGCCATGCAAGTGATCCGTTCAATGTTAGTAATCGGATCGGGCGAATTGTCTGGTAAAGGGATTGGTAATTTTGAACTTTACATCCCTGAACGCCATACAGACATGATTTTCACTGCTATTGCTGAACAGTTTGGCTTTATTGGGTCAAGCATAGTTATTATTTTGTTCTTCTTAATGATCTATCGCATGATTCAAATTGCACTCGTTTGTCGTGACCCATTCGGTACGTATTTAGCTGTAGGTTTCGTCGGTATGTTCTCTTATCAAATTTTCCAAAATATCGGCATGTCTATTCAGCTTTTACCACTAACCGGACTTCCACTACCTTTCTTAAGTTACGGTGGAACGTCACTACTCGTTTACATGGCTGCAATTGGCCTTGTGCTAAATATACAATCTAGGAAAAAAGAATACATGTTTGAAACAGATGACTAAGTTAACCGCTTCAGTGCATTCGGCTTGTTAGCATAAGCATGGACTATTTTATTGTGAATCGGATGTTCAATCGTAATCCACCCACAATGTAACGCTTGTCCTGTTAATTGATGATGACCACCATATAAGTCATCACCAATTAACGGGTGGCCTATATGGGCAAAATGAACACGAATTTGATGTGTTCGACCTGTTTCAAGTTCCACTTCAACTTGCGAGCCTTGCGCGACTACCCGTTTTACACGGTAATGCGTAACGGCTCGCTTTCCTTTATCACTTACTTTTCGTTCGATGATTGAAGGTAGGTTACGTGCGATTGGTAAATCTATTGTTCCACTCGATTGCTCCAAATGACCAGTTACAAACGCCTCATACACTCTTTTAATCTCACTTTGTTGCAATAGATGATGGATGTATCGGTTTTTAGCAATTAACACTAAACCTGAAGTATAGCGATCTAAACGGGTTACGACATGGTAAGTTGCATTAATCGATTGAGTATCAAAATAATGCAATACGCCATTAGCTAACGTTGACTCTTTCAAATCATTCATATTCGGTGAGATAGCCAAACCCCTTCGTTTATTAACAATTAATAAATAATCATCTTCATACACAATTTGAAGAGGCATATACTTTGGTTCGACTGCGTCACTTCTTTTTTCAGCTGGAAACTGAACAGTTAAGACATCGCCTGTAACCATTTCCTTCCTTACCTTAACCGATTCGCCATTAATTAAAATGGCTCCTTCTTTTTTCACTTCTTTTAATAAGCGGTTAGAAAAAGCTCGCACGTGCAGTAAATAGTCACGTACGAGCCACTGATGATGTTTTCTAGTAATCGACCATGAAATATTCATTTGCTTCTCACACCTAGAATTCTGTTCTTTCATTTGAAATAAATGAATCGTGCACGCGTTTCCAAAACGGAAACGGTCGGAATCGCGCAAAACGAACACGTTCTTTTGCGACACGACATTGAATACTGTGAACATGATTAAAGTTCATAGTTAAATGATCAATCGTAATTAAAAACGTTCTGTCACTTTTCGGTTTCATTACCGCTGTATGATGTTTTGGTAAAATAAGTGGCGAACCGACTGTACGGAACACACGGTTGTTAATTGAAGCCATCTCCGTAATTTGGAAAGCTTCTAGTGACGGATGAATAATTGCTCCGCCTAATGCTTTATTATAGGCCGTAGAACCTGATGGCGTCGAAATACATAATCCATCACCACGGAACGTTTCAAAATGCTCACCTTTAATCTCAACGTCCAATACGACAGAACCTTCAGCCGTTTTAACTGAAATCTCATTTAACGCTAAGTAACAATGTTCTTCATCATACTCTTCAGGTCTAATCGTTAACTCTAACAATGGGTACTCAACAACTTGAAATGGCGTTCTCGCTATTTCAATGATTAACTTTTCCAGTTCTTCTGGTACCCAATCAGCATAAAACCCTAAGTGCCCTGTATGTACACCGATGAACGCTGTCTCATTCAGCCTGTGGACATAACGGTGAAAAGCTTCTAACAACGTACCATCACCACCAACTGAAATGACTAAGTCGGGCTCTTCTTCGTTATACTCCATCTTAAATTCAGACAAATAACTTTTAAACTTTGATTTAATCTCTTTGGAAGCTTGGTCGCCTCGGCACTGTACTGCAAACTTCACTTCAACCCACCTTTATCGAGTCTAAAACGCTAATCTTTTTTACGTCGGAAAAATTCTTGTGCATCGCGTATTTCTTTTCTAATTTTCGACATTTCTTCATCCAGTCGAAATGCAGCTTCAGCGGCATTTTTCAACCGTTGTGTTACATCTGAAGGCATTTGCCCAGAGTATTTATAATTTAAAGAATGCTCATTAATTGCCCAGAAATTCATGGCTAATGTACGAATTTGAACTTCAGCTAAAATCCGCTTCTCACCGTGAATCGTTTCAACCGGGTATGAAATGATGACGTGATAAGAGCGGTAACCACTTTCTTTATTTTTCTCTATATAATCTTTCTCTTCTACTATGTCAAAATCTTGTCGTGCCCGAATCATGTCAACGACTTCATAAATGTCATCCACGAAAGGACAGACAACTCTTAAACCTGCTATATCTTGTACTTCTTCTTCTATTTTCGGGATCGGAATTTCTCGCCTTTTAGCTTTATCAACAATACTAGTAATTGGCTTTACTCGACCTGTGACAAACTCAATGGGAGAATGTCGAGACTCGTAATCAAATTGTTTACGCATTCCTTTTAGTTTAATCTTTAATTCATCTACTGCTTGGCTGTATGGTGCTAAAAAGATATCCCATTTCAAACGGTTCTCCCCCACTTTCACATGATGTCTTCACACTAAACTCATTGTACCATAATTTCCGCACTGCCATAATCGTTGAATCTAACAAATTTATCCTGCATAATGGGAATGAGTTTAGCGAGAGGTGAGACAATGCAGGAAATTGAAATTGAATTTAAAAACTTACTAACAAAAGAAGAATACGAACGTTTAGCTGCACATTATATTAAAGACTCTTCACAGATTAAACAACAGATTAACTACTATTTTGAAACTGATGATTTTGAATTGCGCTCTAAACGTGCTGCACTAAGAATTCGTGAAAAAAATGGTGAATACATAGCAACCTTGAAACAACCTGTCGAAAACGGTCTATTAGAAACCCATGACATTATAACCGAACAACAATTCAACGACTGGCTTAACGACGATATTACTCTACCTTTTAATATAAAGAAACAGTTGGACGAGATCGGCGTAACTGGTGACCAACTTTCTTACAAAGGTGCTTTACAAACAAACCGCTACGAAGAGAAAAACGATCAATATATAATTGTTTTAGACCATAGTCAATATAATCAAACTGAAGACTATGAACTAGAACTCGAGGCTTATGACTATGAATATGGCAAACAACTATTTACAGAGCTATTAGAGAAATTTCAAATAGAAAAACGAGAAACTTCTAATAAAATTGCACGTTTCTTTGCAACTGTAAAAAAATAACAACCTCTACAGTATCGCACAATGATCGGAAGTTTCCTTGTTAACAGCATTTCCCTATTCATATTAATTGATACTGCGCTTAGCGGTTGCTACAATATAGAACAAAGAGAGAGAGGAATTTATATGTCCCATTCACAAGCAAACATTTATGAAGCAATCGGAGGAGAAGAGGCTGTTGAACGTTTAGTAGATGCTTTTTATAAACGTGTAGCCGAACATCCTGACCTCATTCCGATCTTTCCAGATGATTTAACCGAAACGAGAAGAAAACAAAAACAATTTTTAACACAATTTTTCGGTGGACCACAACTATATATTCAAGAACATGGTCACCCTATGCTTAGAGCTAGACATATGCCATTTCAAATCACACCAACACGTCGTGATGCTTGGTTAGATTGTATGGCAAAAGCATTAGATGAAGCTGAAATTGATGAGCCTTACAGAAGCTCTATTTTCGAAAGGCTAACGATGACTGCTAACCATATGATGAACACACCGGAGTAAATTGTTTGAAAGGGGAAATCGATGTGATGGATCAAACAGCAGATGTTATGAACAATCTTGCATCGAATGATAATTCCCAAGTTGACTTTTGTAACTTACTAAATAAACCAGTAGAAATATATTTATTTGTCGATCCGCTTTGCCCGGACTGTTGGTCTTTTGAACCATATATAAAAAAGCTAGCGATGGAATATGGCTGCTATTTTAAATTGCGCACGATCGTTACAGGAAAATCAACCGAAATGAACGTCCCAACTTTAAAGAGAACGAAGAGTCACTTTTCTTGGCGAAAAGTTTCGAGACGTACAGGGATGAACTGTGACAATGGATTTGAATCGAATCCCGTATCGACACCAATTTTAACGTCACTGGCGATCAAAGCAGCTGAACTTCAAGGCCAACGATTAGGTACAAAGTACTTACGTAAATTACGCGAATATTTATTTTTAGACAGACAAAACATTTCAGATGAAAACGTGCTAATAGAGGTTGCTGAAAAAGTCAATTTGGATGTAGAGGAGTTTAAGAAAGACTTACATTCCAAAACAGCAAAGAAAGCTCTAAAATGCGACATACATGTTGCTAGAGAGATGGAAGTTGAACAAACACCAGCAATGGTCATGTTCAATCGTGAGAAAGAAGAAGACGGATTGAAAGTTTGCGGACTTTATAATTATGACACTTACATTCGCGCATTATTTGAGGTGATGGATCGTAAACCACGCCCTTCAGTAAAACCAGAACTTATCGATTTTTTAAATCATTTTGAATTTGTCGCATCCAAAGAAGTATCCGTCGTCTTTGACTGGTCGGAAGAAAAGACAGAAAAAGAGTTAAAGAAACTGCAATTATCTCGTAATGTAGACCGTTTTCCTGTAAAGCACGGAACCTTTTGGAAATATATAAAACAAGACAACTAGAATATTTTCATTAAAAGCACCATATGATGGATATCAAAGAAGGGAACGATGCACATGGTCCAACTTCTCTTTTGGTTGATTCTGATTATAGGTGCTTTTTTCTTTAATATGTTAGGTATGATGCAATTAGTGCCTAGGTGGATCTCTTTTCCACTCCTGTTTTTAGTTTTATTTCTGTTTATTTCTGCGATTACACAAAGAAACTCGTTCAGTCGCACGACGCGACGTTTTCATTAACCCTCAAGAGTTGTTCTGGAGGGGTTTTTTATTTGATTGTTTTGTCGAAATTTGTGGCCTGCGAGCTTATTTTGTGCTTCTATGAGCTATTACAAAAATAAGCCGACTACTTAAAGTAGCCGGCTCATTTTTGATATCATCTATTCACTTAATAATGCTTCAAACTCATCTAATTTTTGTTCGAATACATCCAATGCTTCTAAAATTGGTGCTTTTGTCGTCATATCAACGCCTGCTTTTTTCAGTACATCGATTGGATCTTCGCTGCTTCCAGCTTTTAAGAAATCTTTGTAACGTTCAACAGCTGGTTCGCCTTCTTCTAAAATTTTAGCAGCTAGTGCTGTTGCCGCTGAATAACCTGTTGAATATTGATATACGTAATACCCCATATAGAAGTGTGGAATACGAGCCCACTCTAAGCCAATTGCCTCATCAACGTGGACGTCATCTCCGAAATACTTCTTATTTAAGTTATAGTAGATTTCTGTAAGCTTCTCAGCAGTTAATGCTTCACCATTTTGATCACGTTGGTGAATTTCGTGTTCGAACTCAGCAAACATCGTCTGACGGAACACAGTACCTCTAAAGCCTTCTAAGAAGTTGTTTAATAGATATAAACGTTTTTTCTTCTCATCTAGCGTCTTTAATAAATAATCATTTAATAGTGCTTCATTGGCAGTCGAAGCAACTTCAGCTACGAAGATTGAATAGTCACCGTAACGTGGCTCTTGATATTTACGCGTATAGTAACTGTGTAATGAGTGACCTAATTCGTGAGCTAACGTAAATAAGTTATCGACATTGTCTTGCCAGTTCATTAAAATATATGGGTTCGTTAAATAACCGCCAGAAGAGTAAGCACCACTACGCTTTCCTTTTGTTTCTAACCAGTCGATCCAACGCTCCTCATAACCTTGTTGTACAATTGACGTATATTCTTCACCTAAAGGCTCTAAACCTTTAAGCACATAGTCTTTCGCCTCATCAATTGTTACCTTAATCTTCTCATCGACTAGCGGTGTATAAATGTCATACATGTGTAATTCATCTACACCTAAAGCTTTCTTCTTTAAATCCATGTAGCGATGTAAAGAAGATAAACGTTCATTTACAGCGTCGACTAAATTATCGTACACTTTTTCAGGGATATTGTTTTTATCTAAAGCCGCTTCACGAGCTGAATTATAATTGCGCGCTTTCGCAAAGAAGTTCGCTTTCTTAACTTGGCCGCTTAACGTTGCTGAGAAAGTATTTTTATACTGACCAAACGTTTCATACATCTTTTCAAATGCTTGTTGGCGCACAGAACGATCCTTAGAGTCTAAAAACTCACGGTAACGCCCGTGTGATAATTGAACCTCTTCCCCATTCTCATCTTTAATCGTTGGAAACTCAATGTCCGCATTATTTAACATACTAAACGCATTACCTGGTGTTGAAGTCACTTCTGACACTTCAGCTAGTAGCGCTTCTTCTTTTTCTGATAAGACGTGTGGACGAGACTTCATAATGTCTTTTAACGTCTTATCATAATGCTTAAGTTCATCATTTTCTTGAATAAACTTCTCAATTTTCTCATCATCCATCGCTAAGATCTCTGGTGTTACGAAACTAAACGCACTCATCATTTGAGTAATTAACGACTTAGCACGTGCATCTTGGTCTTGATATTTACTGTTTGTCGTATCTTGATCCGAGCGCATATGTGAGTAAACAAACACTTTTTGTAGACGAATACGTAATCCATCTTCAAGCTTTAATACCGCTAACAAATTGTCTGCCGACTCAGCTATACGACCTTTATACTCTGCGATTTTCGGAAATTCTTGTTGCAGATCTTTAAACGCTTGTTCCCATTCTTCATCTGTAGCAAAAATAGCTTCCAAATCCCACGTTAATTCTGTTGGGACCTTTTCCCTCGTTTTTAAACCGGTAGCTTCTGACACTTATGTAACCTCCTAAAAGAACTTTTTTCTTATTATTCTCTATTTTATAAAAGTTTCATGTAATTGTAAAACTTAACTACTTAAGCATTAAAAAGTTGACCGAGCAATTCACGGTCATTTTGCAAGGCTTCGTCCAACGTTTTTGGATAGTGTACCTCTTTCTTCTTCACAAATGTTCCACCTTCTTTTCGTTCGATATAACCTAATTTAGCTAGTTTCAAAGTGTAATCATAAAGTGGGTGAACAGCACAACTTGGATAAGCTGAAGTCAAACGAGAGTAAAAGAAATCACTTAATCCATCATATAAATCTTGCCACGTAAAAGCGTCTTCTACATCTGTTACATCTAATACATCCATAATGAAATGTGTTTGCCATACATACATAGGTGTGTGATATAAATGATAATTTTGTACAGGTAAGTAAATACAAGCAGGTAAATATTGAGGGTGTAAACGATTATTATACAAAAACTGTAAATACTCTTTTTCTTCATCTGAAGTGAATTGCCTTTGTTTTGTACGGAATCGCCTCTTTTGTAATAACCACTGATCCTTTTCTCGGTTTTCTGTTGGCTCGTGAATTAATAGATTTTGAAAAGTTAAATTTGTGATCGGCTTAGTAGTTGATGATGAGAAGGCTAAATTTTGGTGAACCGTAGATGGATGATGAATAGAAAGTGTAAACTGACTAGGGTTGTAAGTGAAGAATCTTAAACTTTTCGCATAAGGGGATGCTAGTAAGCTCGTTCTTATAGCTGTATTAAGTTTAAAGAATCCTTGTTTCAAAGGTTGTTCATACGAAGGACCAAAAATCCAGATCGGGATAATTTGCTGGGATAAAAACCCTTCAGTTCTTTTCAGAAGTTCTTGTGGTTCAATTGGGGAGCATTGATACTCAATTGCGTAGTAAAACTTGCCAACTTTCGTTATAATGTCTGCTCGTTGTTGAATTGATTTGACGAAGTATTCGAGGTATATTGGATGTTTTTGTTGAAACAACCATTTAGCTAGATGCATCTTTCCTTTTAAATGGGTATCACTTTCACCTTGGCCGTGACGGCACTGCCCATCACTTCTGTGAGCAAAATGGGGGATATTCACTTCACCTGCTTTTAAAATAACAGGCTGCTTGCAATTTGGACAAAACAAAGTTTCATGCCTCATTTGTTCTAATTTTTCACGGGGTTGACTAAAGGAGATTACAGCTTGTCCTTGTTCATTCATAGCCTTTAGCAATAGACATCACTCCTATTAAGTTTGGATTGTATTAAAATCACCGCCATTATAACAGCGGTGATAATAATCTAAACAATGATTCTACAACACGAATAAAAATAGAACGCTGTTTGAATTGTTCTGGATCAATTGGTTGAGACACTTTAAAATCTTCTTTAAAATCCTCGACAAGCTTATTCGTACTATCAGTTCGAAATAAAAACGCGTTTACCTCGAAATTTAAATGAAAGCTACGCATATCCATGTTAGACGTACCAATGGAAGCTAACTCTTCATCGACAACAACAATCTTACTATGAAGAAACCCTTTACCATACTCAGATACTTTCACACCTGCATCCATTAACTCTGGATAATAAGAGCGAGAAGCATGGAATACAATCCGCTTATCCGGTACACTAGGCACCAATAGACGTACATCAACACCACTTAGACTCGCCACTTTCATCGCTGTTAAAATGTCATCATCAGGGATGAAATATGGTGAAGCAATCCAAATTGATTTCTTCGCTGAAATAATCATCGAAAAGTATAACTTCTTAATATTTTCCCACTGCGTATCAGGTCCGTCAGCGATCATTTGTACACCGCCAGCTTCATGGTCATTTAATACCATCTCAGGGGACAAATAATCTTGCTTTAACAATGATTCACCAGTTTCATAGTGCCAATCTTGTAAAAAAATCATTTGAAGTGAACGAACTGCTTCTCCCCGCACATGCAAGTGAGTATCGCGCCATTCACCAAAATAAGCGTTTTTCCCTAAGTACTCATCACCAATGTTTAAACCACCCATAAACCCTAACTCACCGTCTACTACAATAATTTTACGGTGGTTACGAAAGTTAATACGGTTACCGATGAAAGGTAATTTTACAGGAGCAAACGCTTTAAACCTAACCCCTGCTTCACGAAGTTCTTCTTTAAACTCTTGTGACAACTTCCAGCTTCCAACTGCATCATACAAAAACCGTACTTCCACTCCACTTTTGGCTTTTTTAATTAAAATATCTTTAATTTCACTACCTATTTCATCGTCACGCACAATGTAATATTCCATGTGAATATGGTGTTTTGCTTTTTGTAACGCATCTAAAATCGACGGAAAAGTTTCCGATCCATTCGTTAATACACGCGTCTCTGAGTTAAATGAAACAGGTGAATTACCAAGCTCATGTGCAAGTCGGAAGAACATTTTCTGGTGGTCACCCATTTGATTTAAATCTTGTTTTGTTATTGGTTTTTGCCCTTCAATCTTGCTAAAAGCTTGCTCGTCTAGCTCTTGCTTTTCGTCATAACGTTTTCTCTTCGTATAATTTCGACCGAATAAAATATAGAAGAAGAACCCTAAGACAGGAAAAGCTGCAAAAACTAATATCCAATTGATCGTTTGAGATGGATTACGATTCTCGATGAATATAATAAATACAATTAAAATAGCTGAAAGAGTCACAAAAATAGAGAACGTCGTAACAAGTCGACCTTCCCAAATGACATATGAGAGATATCCGATCCCAACAACTAGCGCTGTAAACAACAGCACTTGTATCCATTTAAGCATATTTCATAAGCCTCTCTTCTCTATCCCTCTTTGAAAGTTGGAATTGCCCCAACTTTTAATATAAAGCGTTATTTATAAACCCTTTCTCAATCATATACGAGATATAAATTTACAATACAAAAATTGTTACAATTTTGCAACCGAGTTGATTTTGGGAAGTTTTCAGATACTAAAAATAATTCCCCTATATTTGTAACACCCTACTTATTTTAGCTATATAATTTATTGAAGAGAGGGATAAAAAAATATTCGATTTGGTGTAAGCGCTGATGAACGCCGATAAAAATTTACGAGCGCCGATAAAATCCTACCTCATAATAAAAAATGACAAGCTTGTCATACAACGAGCAAGCTTGCCAATTTTATTTATTTAAAATGTTTTCTAAGTTGTTTAAGTGCATTTTCAGCCATTACTTCCGTACCATATTCAGCTAGGAAATGAACTGTTTTATCTGATTCTTCACCGTATTCTAGTAACTGGCTAATGTAATCTTCTTGTTCATCTTCGCTTAAGAAGCCATTTGGAAAACCAATGTGTAAATAATATTCATTTTCATAAGCGTAAAGACGATCATCAACGAAACGCGTATCTTTCATTGATTGGCTTAATGAAATAACGTCTTCAATATCTTTAAACTTAATCGTTAACGTTAAGTCATCATCTAGATGCCTCTTCTTCTTTGATTTAGGAGTTGATTCTTCTGACGATGAACCTTCTTTAGGGAAGCTTTGTTCCATAAAGTTTTCTAAGTCTTGTGTTACACCTGAGCTATTGTCATCATCATTTAAGTCAGGTAACTCTAACTTATTTCCGTCTTTTGAAATTTGAGCTTTTGTCACAACAATTTCAAGACCTTTGTCTAACGCTTGAACTTGAATCCATAATGGACCATCGACACTAAAGTCTTCTTGGTCGTTAACTTCATCCATCATTTCCCAAAACAGTTCTTCGCCTTTTTCTCGGTTATACCAGATATCTTCACGACTAAAACCGCGTTCTTCAATATCACTGTATGATATATAAAATTTTAACGTGTTTTCATTAATTCTTTCTATTTCCATTGTTCTCCTCTCCCTTCTCATAAGCAATTAAATAGCTGGGAAGGACTACCCGAAAACTCCTTACACCTACAATACCCTGAATCAAAATCTTTCAATCATTTCATAAAGAAGCCTTCTTGTTCATATTTTATGTTAGGTAGATCTTTATTGAAAATGTTTTTGACTCGCTTTTTACAAATTCCATGTTTGCCCTAGTTAAACCTCCGTTGCTACAACATCTAAGCAAACTTCGGACAAGCCATGCATTTATTTGTATTTAGTCCACTATTTTAAAACATATATAACAATTTGTCACGTATAAAAAGGAGGTTTTTTAGTGGAAATTTTATTTGATATAAATTGGGATATTTTAAAAGCAGTACTCATCATCATTGGAATAGACCTTATTTTAGGTGGTGATAATGCCGTTGTTATTGCCATGGCGAGCCGAAACCTGCCTAAATCGTTACAAAATAAGGCCATTATTCTTGGGACAACCTTTGCTATACTGTTCCGGTTCTTATTAGCGACGATTGCGATTTACTTACTCACAATCCCATACGTACAACTTGTTGGTGGTGTCTTTTTATTCTTTATAGCCATCCAGCTACTACTGGATAAAGGCGATTCTCACCAAAACATTTCTGCATCAGCCACCATGTTCGGTGCTGTGAAAACCATCATAATTGCTGATGTCGTCATGGGTTTTGATAATGTGCTTGCGATCTCAGCTGCATCCAACCAAAACCTATACTTAATCATGTTCGGTTTGTTAGTATCGGTACCTATTATTATTTTCGGTAGTAAGTTGATTTTACACTTTATGAGTAAATACCCGATTATCATTTACTTCGGTGCTGCTTTATTAGCTTATACGAGTGCAGAGCTCATCTTGAAAGAAATCAAATTACAACCAATACTCATCCACATGCCGCTTGTGCACTGGATTTTCCCTATCGCGGTCATTTTAATAACTGTATTGATTGGTTACTTATCAAGAAAAAAGGCAGCTTATTAAAAATAGATAAAAGCCGAACCCTCTTACAGTGGTTCGGCTTCTTTATATTGGACTTGTTCATTAATTGACTAATCGCTGTGCTTCTTTTAGTTGGAAAGAACGAACTTTTCTCGGTAAGAAACGACGAATTTCATCTTCGTTATAACCAACTTGTAGACGCTTATCATCTAATATAATTGGACGTCTTAATAACCCTGGATTCTCTTGAATAAGATCAATTAAATCTTTTAACGGCATTTGATCTAAACTCGTATCAAGTGTTTGGAACACTTTTGAACGTTTAGATATAATTTCGTCAGTACCATCTTCTGTCATGCGCAAAATCTCTTTGATCTCATCAGCTGACAATGTCTCTGAGAAAATGTTACGCTCTTCAAATGGAATCTCATGTTCTTGCAACCATGCTCTTGCCTTTCTACAAGATGTACAGCTTGGTGAGGTAAATAAAGTTACCATGCCATTCACTCTCCTTTTAAACGGCTTTAGACATGAAACAAAGTATATTGAAAAAGATATTAGTTTAGAATTAATCTAATCTAACTTATCTTAAGTATACAACATTTTTATGTAGTTGAATAGAGCGTCAGATTAGTTGTAATGAAAAATTCACAATATCGATTTCTGTCTTATTATTGGTTTACCCTTAATTACCAATAATAAACCTATTTTTCATAAATAATTTTAAAAAATTACGGTAAAATGAAATGTTTACTTGAGTAGCTTGCCACCAAATCATAGGATTTTGGGGTAAAACTTCTTATGTAAAGTTAGCTCAAATATTAAAGAGGCTGCTAATAAGCAACCTCTTCATTATACCATATTTTACACACCTTTTGGATCTTTTATCGCTTCAAATAAATCAGATTTTCGATTACGGTCAATCGATAATACTTCTTCTACAGGTTGGTATGATTCACCGTATATTTCTTCATCTTTATAAGTATGGATCTGTTCGTATAGCTTTTTCATTTGTTTATATATGATTTCTTCAGATGCTTCATCAGGTGACCAATATAATATTTCTAACGTGTTCATTTCGTTAGTTGCTAGAGAACGACGGGTATAACCAATTGATTGAGCATGTTTAAAGCCCTCTCGTTGATAGAAACGCAATCTTTTCTCTGTATCAGTATCTTCATAATCAACTGGTTCAACTTCTAAAATAATTGGTTTATTACGCTCTTTTAGCTTATTTAATAACTTTCGACCGAGCCCTTGTCCACGTGCTTTCGTTGATACATATACATAATCTATAAAAATGAATGATTCAAATTCTACATACATCATCACATGATGCTCACCTTCATCTTTATAGTACACATCACTTCTTTCCTTTAACAATCGTTCCATATGTTCCTTTGATTTCATCTCTTCTACCGGAAAGTATTCATTTAACTTCTCGTACCAGTTCATACATCTACTCCTTCTTAAGTTGTTTTCACCATAAATGACGATGGCGTTTTCATTATTAATTATAGAATACGGGGAAAATTCTGTTAAACGGCATTAAGTGACGCTCAGTTAGATTAAGTTTGATTTAAAGTGACTATTTACCCTCAGTCATATAATCCCTCAAATATACACATATAAACTCCCATATCCATTAAAATATAAGAAATTTGCTAAAAACACGCTCAATACAAAAAAAGACTTTTGGCAAAATAACCAAAAGTCTTTTTAGGAGAGAATTAACGTGGGTCAAAGTTTGTATCTCTCGTATACCTATTACTTGGATCCCAAAGCAAATATTCGTATATATCATTATCATAGAGTGCTTGAATTTGCGCTGTTACTTCATCTGGACCGTAAGTAAATACATTGCCTGAAGAATATAACCATGAAGCTGTGAAATCTTGTAACCACGGGCGAGAAACCGGTGGATCATCAAGCTCAGCTAACAACTCATTCTCAACTTGTGCATACTCATTAACTAAGTTATACGGCTCACGGTCTGGTTCTGAAATACCGAAATATGGTGTCCAATGACTTGGATAAATCATAGAAGAAATAACATCAACATTTTCTGAAATACCTAAGAAATTTTGACCAATACCAGGAGCGTCTTCAACAGTTGCTGCATAACCAAAAATATCAACTGAAACGTCAACATCATATGACTCTAATTCATTATATGAATACTCAACAAACTCATTTACTGCTGTCACACGCTCTCTAACGTTATCTAAACCAGCATCTTCATAGTCTCCACGTGTATAGTCTAAATCTTCATCACGATGTTCAAATCCTTCAGGGAAACGAACATAATCAAGCTGAATTTCTTGGAATCCTAATTCTACAGCATGTTTTGCAATGTCGATGTTATATTCCCATACATCTTGTACAAACGGATTAACAAAAGCTTCGCCACGTCCGTTAACCCAAACTTCACCATCTTCTAAAAATGACCATTCAGGCTTTGACTTAGCTAACTCAGAATCTTTGAATACAACAACTCGTGCAATCGGGTAAATCCCTTCTTCTTCAAGGCGTTCAAGCATTGCCCTTGGGTCATCAATATAGCTGTCTGAGAACTCATGTCCATATATTTCTTCTGGTAATTCATAAGTAATTTTACCGTAATCGTCTTTAACATCAATAACCATAGAGTTCAACGGTGTATCATTTATGAACTCAATTAAGTCTTCAAAGCGCGAGCCACCCGCAGAATGTCCCGTTACATAAATGCCTCGAACAGCATCAGGATACTCAAAGTGTAAGCCTGAGTTAAATGCAAAGCGGGGCATTGGGTCAGGCAATTCTTTAATTTGTAGTCCTGTTTCATATGGAGAATGGAATGTTACCATTTTTGACTCTGTTTCATCTGCATGAAGTTCGAAGTCAGATGAAAATAATTGTACAAGTCCCAAAATAAGTATCAATGAGATGATGATCCGGCTCTTCTTCATAGTTTCTTTCCCCCAAGTTGTTTTTCTATCTGTTACTATTATAATCTGTTTTTGACAGTATTTGTTGAAATTTTAATAATTTCTTGTAAGAAAAATAGAAAATCCAACAATTGTTGCAGTTCTTTTTAACGCAAGTCCAATATTTTTAGTCAAAATGGTTGATTGACTTGCAACACACTTCAACATTACATATAATAAAAGCAGTAAATTTATACTCTATTAAATGCTATGAAAAAGCATAAGTACAATATAACCTCTATTTTCAGTGAGTCTGGATAGTGGGAACAGGCAATACGTTATGTTGGAAATTGGAGCTTTGGAGCTGAGTGTTCCGGTTAGCAACCGTTAAAAAGCTTACACTGAGTGATCTCATTTTGAGGTAACAAGGGTGGTACCGCGAATCCAGTCGTCCCTTATTTTAGGGAAGAGTGGATTTTTTTATTTAGTTTTGGACGTAATAACCTAGGTTAAAGGAACATACTAAAATATATTATGAGGTGATTCGATGAGTACAATATTCTCTGGCATTCAGCCGAGTGGTTCATTAACAATCGGAAACTATCTTGGCGCTTTAAGACGTTTTCCTGAATTACAAGATGATTATAATTGCTATTTTTGCATTGTCGATGAGCATGCGATTACAGTACCGCAAGATCGAACTTCGTAATCAAATTCGTTCTTTAGCAGCTTTATATTTAGCTGTTGGAATTGACCCGAAGAAATCAACACTGTTTATTCAATCAGAAGTTCCAGCCCATACACAAATGGCATGGATTTTACAATGCGTTGCTTACGTTGGTGAACTAGAACGTATGACACAGTACAAAGATAAGTCTGCTGGTAAAGATGGCGTATCCGCTGGTCTATTAACATACCCACCATTAATGGCGGCTGATATTTTGTTATATTCAACAAATGTTGTCCCAGTTGGCGAAGACCAAAAACAGCACATTGAGCTTACACGTAATTTAGCAGAACGTTTTAATAATAAGTACAATGACATTTTAACCGTTCCAGAACCACATATCCCAGAGCAAGGCGCTCGTATTATGTCATTACAAGACCCTACGAGCAAAATGAGTAAGTCGGATGAAAACCAAAAAGCAACAATTTACATCCTAGATGAACCAAAACAAATCGAAAAGAAAATAAAAAGCGCGGTAACAGACTCTGAAGGTGTCGTTGAGTACGATAAAGAAAATAAACCAGGTATTACAAACTTATTGAACATCTACTCTGGCTTTTCAGGTGAATCGGTTGAAGAAATTACACAAAAGTATGAAGGCAAAGGCTATGGTGAATTTAAACAAGACTTAGCTCACGTTGTCATTGAAGGACTAGAACCAATCCAAAAACGTTACCATGAGTTATATGAATCTGAAGAATTAGATACCATTTTAGACGAAGGTTCTGACCATGCCTCTTTTGTCGCTAACAAAATGTTGAAAAAAGCAAAAAAAGCTATGGGATTAGGACGCGTACATTTGAAAAGATAAGGATTAAAAGCAGAACTGGCGATCAGTTCTGCTTTTTTAGGTATTAACCTTCTCC
>NZ_AKIF01000003.1 GCF_000269905.1 Alkalibacillus haloalkaliphilus C5 | reverse complement strand
TATTTTATCGACACTAAGGCTTAATGACAAACGTTAAGCTGTAATGTGATAAAATACACGAAGAGGTGAGATTAATGAATAAATTTGAAGAAAAGACTATACATACAGAAAAAATATACGAAGGCAGAATTATTGATGTTGAAGTTGATGACGTTAAGCTTCCAAACAGTGAAACATCAAAACGCGAACTCGTTAGACACCCTGGAGCAGTCGCTTTAATTGCACTAACTAATGAAGGTGAAATTGTCATGGTAGAACAATATCGAAAAGCTCTCGGTAAAAGCATTATTGAAATTCCCGCCGGTAAATTAGAAGAAGGTGAATCTCCTGAAATAACGGCCGCAAGAGAGCTAGAAGAAGAAACAGGTTATCGTGCACAGTCATTAAATTATGTTGTCTCATACTACACATCACCTGGGTTTGCTGATGAAATTATTTATATTTATAAAGCAGAGGGTCTGGAAGTTGTGAGTGAAGATCAGCTTCAAATGGATGAGGATGAATTTGTCGAACTAAAAGAGGTATCTATTAAAGAAGCACTAAAATTAATAGAAGAAAAACGTATACATGACGCTAAAACTATTCATGCTATTTATTATTTAATGTATCAGTCATTGAAGGGTGAATAAAATGTCTAAAACATACTACGCTGACTTACACGTCCACATCGGACAAACAAAGCAAGGAAATGCTGTTAAAATATCAGCTTCGAACAATCTTACGGTTCGTAACATTTTTGATTTCGCAAAAAGTGTAAAAGGAATCGACTTAATTGGCATTATTGATGCACACTCTCCAGAAGTTTTAACTGAGTTTGATCAAATGGTTAAAACTAAAGAAATTATAGAACTTAATGGTGGAGGTCTTTCCAATGGGGAAGTGACAGTCCTTTTAGGTAGTGAAATTGAAATATATGATTCATATTGTTCTGGGCCGATTCACGTGTTAATTTATTTTCCGACAATTGAAAAGATGAAACAGTTTACACGTTGGTATCAAAAGTATGTCAAAAATCCTCACCTTAGTTCTCAAAGAATCTATATTGATGGTATGAGTTTCCAACACAAAGTGAAACAGTTAGGTGGATTGTTCGTACCAGCACACGTCTTTACACCTTTTAAAAGCTTGTATGGCAAAGGTGTTCAAAGTTCGCTAAGGGAAGTGTTTGACCCAAATTTAATTGATGCAATTGAACTAGGGTTAAGTTCTGATACTGGAATGGCTGAAGTCATTAGTGAGCTACAACATTATCCATTTTTAACTAATTCTGATGCACATTCTTTAGAGAATATTGGTAGAGAGTATCAAAAAATGCTTTTAAGTGAACGTTCTTTTAGGGGATTAGAACAAGCTTTAGCACTTAAGCACGGCAAAGTGATTTGTAATTATGGCTTAAACCCGAAACTAGGTAAGTATTATGAGACGAAGTGTCGACAGTGTGGGGGTATTAGTCAATCTCTTAATCAATGTCACCAGTGTGGCTCGAATAAGGTTATTAAAGGTGTTTCAAGAAGGATCAAAGAAATTGAGCAATCACAAGGACAATCACCGTCACTTGTCGAACGCCCACCTTATATTCACCAAGTCCCTCTAAAGTATGTTCCGGGATTAGGACCGAAGATGTTAAGTAAACTAAGGAAACATTTACATCATGATATGTATATTATTCATGAAGCGGCTAAGGAGGATTTAAACCAATTTGTATCTTCAAATGTTGCTAGACAAATTATTCAACTTAGAAAAGGTGAGCTACAAGTTGTACCAGGAGGCGCTGGTCAATACGGAAAAGTTGAAAAATAATTAATCTCTTAATTAGTTCTATAATCCATTCTACTAACATAGTTTTTTACTAGAGTAGAAATGAATGGAGGAACTAAGATGAAACAGTGGCCGAGAGCACTAACAATTCACATTCAACCTTATTATAGCTTGTACGTCTTTTTGTTTGTTTTGTTTCTAATTGGCGTCATTTTTGGATCTATGATGGTAAGTAGTTTGAATTTTTTACAGCAACAAGATTTATTTTTCTTTGTCGAACAGTATTTTCATTCCATGTCTGAACAACCAACTGGTAGTTACTTAGCTGTGTTTTGGGATGCACTTTGGACACACGGAAAATACATTACTTTCCTGTTTTTGTTTGGGTTATCTTTTGTTGGCTTACCAGTAGTATGGTTTTTATTGTTCGTAAAAGGGGTCGTTATTGGCTTTACGGTTGGTTTCTTGGTCAATCAGTTATCGTGGCAAGGATTTTTATTATCTGTCATGTCAATTGCACCGCAAAACCTTTTAATCGTTCCAGCCTACCTCATTATTGCAGCGAGCAGTATGGTGTTTACGATTCATGTATTACGTATATTATTTGTTAAGCATCAAAGTTCAAATACGATTAGTGATGTAAGTGTTTTTTACATTAGATCATACATTGTTGCGTTAATGTTAGTTGGAGTAGGGTCAGTATTAGAAACTTTTGTATCGTCTAATATGCTAGAATGGATTGTTAGCAGTTTATAATAGTTATCATATAATATCGATTATAATAACTTGTTTAAAATTATTATAATTTGACACAGATACCCCCTTTTTTTATAATTATGAGTGTATGAAATGAGGGGAGAGATTGTGTTGGAAAACCGCATTGAGAAAATTAAGAAACAATTACACTCTCAAAGTTATAAACTAACTCCACAACGCGAAGCCACTGTAAGAGTTTTATTGGAGCATGAGCAAGATCATTTAAGTGCGGAAGATGTCTATCTCCTCGTAAAAGAGAAAGCTCCGGAAATAGGGCTGGCAACCGTTTATCGTACGTTAGAATTACTGACCGAGCTTAAAGTAGTTGATAAAATTAACTTTGGTGATGGTGTATCTAGGTACGACTTGAGAAAAGAAGGAGCAGAACATTTTCATCACCACTTAGTCTGTGTTGACTGCGGTTCTGTTACTGAAATTGAAGAAGATTTATTAGGTGATGTTGAAAAAGTCGTAGAGAAACAGTTTGAATTTGATGTTAAAGATCATCGACTTACTTTTCATGGTGTTTGTAAAAGTTGTCAAAATCAACAAAGTGAATAATAATAGAACTAGGCCTTTTATCCAAATGGACAAAAGGTCTTTTATACTTTATGCGTTTCTTTTACTTTCCAAACAAAAAGGGGTATGTTAATGAAAGATATAATGCAAGATTTCCTACACTTTTTAAGAATTGAGAAAGGTTTGGCAGATAATTCGATTAGCTCATATGAAAGAGATTTAAGACAATATATAACATACCTTCAAGTAGAAGAAAAAATTGAATCAATCAGTGATGTTGAACGTCAACACGTTAGAGGACTGCTCAATCAAATGAAAGAGCAAGGGAAGTCTTCTGCAAGTATTTCGCGTATGATTTCTACACTTCGTTCGTTCCATCAGTTTATTGTCCGAGAACACCAAATATCCATTGATCCCACTTTACATATTGAACGACCTAAAAAAGAAAGACATTTACCAAAAGTATTATCTAATGAAGAAGTTGAGCGTTTGTTAGAAGTAAGTGGGGAAAAACCAATTGAGCTCAGAAATAAAGCGATGTTTGAAACATTGTATGCAACCGGTTTACGTATTTCAGAGTTATTATCATTAAAAATTGATGATCTTCATTTATTAATGGGCTTTGTAAGAATAGTCGGTAAAGGAGGAAAAGAAAGAATTGTTCCTCTCGGTAAACCAGCACAAGACGCGATCCAAGCCTATGTTGACTATGGTCGTGATCCGTTATTAAAAAAACAGAAAAATGATGCTTTATTTTTGAACCATAGAGGGAATACCATGACTAGGCAAGGTTTTTGGAAGGTATTGAAAGCGCACGCACGTAATCAAGGAATCTTTAAAGAAATCACACCTCATATGTTAAGGCATTCATTTGCTACACATTTATTAGAAAACGGTGCAGATTTGAGAGCTGTACAAGAAATGTTAGGTCATGCTGATATTTCAACTACACAAATTTATACTCATGTTTCTAAATCTAGATTAAAAGATATTTATCAAGATTACCATCCGCGTGCATAATAGAAGTAATTTATGTTATATTGTAAAGCGTTTCCTTTATGATGTAAGTAAAATGGAGGTTGTAACAAGATGTCATTTAAAAGAGTATTTTTAGTAGTAATGGATTCAGTAGGTGTTGGTGAATCACCTGACGCTAAACAGTTCGGTGATGAAGGTGCTGATACGTTAGGTCACACTGCACAACATATGGGCGGTTTAAAAATGCCGAACATGGAACGTTTAGGTTTAGGGAATATTCATGAAGTAGAAGGTATAGGTCATTCTGCTCAGCCAAAGGCTCATTTTACAAAGATGGAAGAGGCTTCTGCGGGTAAAGATACAATGACAGGCCATTGGGAAATTATGGGTTTGCGCATTGATCAGCCGTTTCGTGTTTTCCCTGATGGTTTCCCTGATGATTTAATTAATCGTTTAGAAGAAAAAACAGGACGTAAAGTTATTGGTAATAAGCCAGCTTCAGGAACAGAAATTTTAAAAGAATTAGGTCCAGAACATATGGAAACAGGCGCACTTATTGTGTATACATCAGCTGATTCTGTATTACAGATTGCAGCACATGAGGACATTGTTCCTGTAGAAGAATTACATGGAATTTGTGAATTCGCTCGAGAAATCACAAAAGATGAACCATATATGATTGGTCGCATTATTGCAAGGCCATTCGTTGGTGAGCCAGGATCATTTGAAAGGACACCTAATAGACACGATTATGCACTTAAGCCGTTTGGCGAAACAGTGATGAACTACTTAGAAGATGACGGTTATGACGTTGTCGCGTTAGGTAAAATTTCAGATATTTATGATGATGAAGGTGTAACTGAGGCGATTCGCACTGAAGATAACAATGATGGTATGGACAAGCTAGTCGCATCAATGGACAAAGATTTTAACGGATTAAACTTTTTAAACTTAGTTGATTTCGATGCGAAGTACGGCCACCGTCGTGATCCACAAGGTTATGGTGAGGCGTTAGAAGAGTTCGACCGTCGTTTACCAGAAGTATTAGACAAACTAGATGAAGATGATTTACTAATTATAACGGCTGACCACGGTAATGACCCAATCCATCATGGTACCGACCATACTAGAGAGTATGTACCTTTACTTGTTTTCCATAAAGGTATTTCAGAAGGTCAAAATTTACCAATGCGTAAAACTTTTGCTGATATAGGGGCAACCGTAGCAGATAACTTTAACACAAAAATGCCTGAATTCGGCAAAAGCTTTCTTAAAGATATTAAATAATCGTATATAAAGGAGAATACACATGTCGTTAATCGAACAAATTAGGGAGTCTGAGAAATATATTAGTGACCAATTATCAGGTCAAACACCGAGTATCGGTTTAATTTTAGGGTCTGGTTTAGGCGTATTAGCTGATGAAATTGATAACCCTGTAACAATTCAATACCATGAAATTCCACATTTCCCTCAATCAACTGTCGAAGGGCATAAAGGTCAACTTGTGATTGGTGAGTTACAAGGTCAAACAGTTGTTGCGATGCAAGGTCGCTTCCACTATTATGAAGGTTATTCAATGCAACATGTCACATTTCCTGTACGTGTTATGAAACAATTAGGCGTTGAAAAGCTAGTTGTTACGAATGCAGCAGGTGGAATTAACGAATCTTTCAATGCAGGCGATTTAATGCTAATTGAAGATCATATTAATAATATGGGTGATAATCCGTTAATGGGTAAAAACGTTGATGAGTTGGGTCCACGTTTCCCAGACATGTCTCAAGCTTATGACCGTGACTTAATTGAAGTAGCTCAAAAGACCGCTGACGAATTAGGTCTAAACGTACAACGTGGAGTTTACGTGGGGAATTCAGGTCCGACTTATGAGACGAGCAGTGAAGTAAAAATGTTAAGGACATTAGGTGGAGATGCAGTAGGAATGTCTACAGTACCAGAAGTTATTGTAGCTAACCATGCTGGAATGAGGGTACTGGGTATTTCTTGTATTTCTAATATGGCTGCAGGTATACTTGATCAGCCTTTATCTCACGATGAAGTAATTGAAACGACTGAACAAGTAAAACAGCAATTTATTCAACTAGTTAAACAAACGTTGCAAGCGTTGTAAGGAGCAATTGCCATGCGAATGTATGATATTATCGCAAAGAAAAGAGACGGTGAAGCATTAACCGATGAAGAGCTAAATTTCTTCATTGAAGGATATACAGATGGCTCAATTCCAGAATATCAAGCAAGTGCTTTAGCTATGGCTATTTATTTTAATGGAATGACAGAACAAGAGCGTGCTACTTTAACAATGGCTATGGTTGAGTCTGGAGACACAATTGACCTTTCGCCTATTAAAGGAGTGAAAGTTGATAAGCACTCTACAGGTGGAGTTGGTGACACTACAACACTAGTGTTAGCACCATTAGTTGCAGCTGTAGGTGTGCCAGTTGCTAAAATGAGTGGACGTGGGTTAGGCCATACAGGTGGTACAATTGATAAGTTAGAGGCTGTACCAGGTTTCCACGTTGAAATCGATAACGAAGAATTTATTCGCTTAGTTAATGAAAATAAGCTTTCTGTGATCGGACAGTCAGGTAATTTAACGCCAGCTGATAAAAAGCTTTACGGCTTAAGAGATGTAACAGCGACTGTCAATTCAATTCCATTAATCGCTAGTTCCATTATGAGTAAGAAAATTGCCGCTGGTGCTGATGCGATTGTACTTGATGTAAAAACAGGTGCAGGTGCATTTATGAAGAGCGAAGAAGAATCTGTTGAACTTGCTAAAGCAATGGTATCGATCGGTAACAATGTTGGTCGTAACACGATGGCTGTTATTAGTGATATGGGTCAGCCGTTAGGTCGTGCGATTGGTAACTCGTTAGAAGTACAAGAAGCGATTGATACGTTACGTGGTGAAGGGCCAGATGACTTAACTGAACTATCATTAACACTTGCAAGTCAAATGGTTGTACTAGGTGGCAAGGCAAGTTCACTTGATGAAGCAAGAGACTTGTTAGAAAAAGTGATCGAAAATGGTGAGGCCATACAAACATTGAAAACTTTCTTATCCTCGCAAGGTGGAGCTGCATCGGTTGTTGATGAGCCGATCAAATTACCACAAGCAGAGTATAATATTGAACTTCCTGCTAAACAATCAGGCTATGTAAGTGAAATTGTTGCTGATGAGATCGGTAATGCAGCCATGTTATTAGGTGCAGGACGTCAAACAAAAGATTCACAAATTGACCTTGCTGTCGGTGTCGTGCTAAACAAAAAGGTTGGTGACTACGTAGAAGAAGGTGAATCTTTATTAACGATTCATTCTAATCAAGAAGATGTAGATTCAATTAAAAAGAAGCTATACGAAAATATCACGCTAACTACAGATAGTGTACAACCACCACAATTAATTAAAACGATCATTTCTGAGTAATATATGAAATCCTGGGTTTTCTAAAAAAGAAAACTCAGGATTTTTTTGTTTTTATGTAATAAAAAATTTTTCTATGGAAAAAATATGAAGCATGAATGGAGGGAATTAATGTGCTACGTAAAATTACAATTTTAACGGTGATCTTATTTTTATTATTTCCACAAATGAATATATGGGCTAATGAAGAAGGAAGTAGTGAATTAGTTGAATCGGCAAAGTCAGCCATGTTGTTAGAGGTTGATACAGGAACAGTTCTGTATGATAAAGATCCACATAAACGTTTGCCACCAGCAAGTATGACGAAGCTTATGTCTATGCTTTTAATTATGGAAGAGCTTGATAAAGGGACAATCACATTGGATGAAACGATTCAAGTAAGTGAATATGCTGCATCAATGGGTGGTTCTCAAATTTACCTAGAGCCATTTGAAGAAATGACAGTTGAGGAATTATTAAAAGCTGTTGCGGTAGCCTCAGCGAATGATGCAACTGTAGCGCTTGCAGAACGGATTGCAGTTACTGAACAAGCATTTATCGATCAAATGAATGAACGAGCGAGTGAACTCGGCTTGGAGAATACTAATTTCGTTAACTCGACAGGTTTACCTGATGAAAATCAATATAGTTCTGCACATGACATGGCTCGAATTGCTCAGGAGCTCCTAAATCATGAAGAAATAACCGATTATACAAAAATTTATGAGGATTACTTAAGACAAGATACAGATGATGAGTTTTGGCTTGTTAACACGAATAGGTTAGTTAAGTTCTATCAAGGTGTTGATGGCTTAAAAACAGGTTATACAAGTGAAGCTAAGTATTGTTTAACAGCAACAGCCAAACGAGGTGACATGAGAGTCGTATCTGTCGTAATGGGAGCAGAAACACCACAAAAACGTAACGCTGATATTACATCAATGCTTGATTATGCCTATGGACATTATGAGTTACATCAAGTTCATGCTAAAGGTGATGAGTTATATCGTTGGCAACATATTAAAGCAGATAATGACTATTTAGTAGCTTCGCCTAAACAAAACATTTCGATGTTATTAGAAAAAGGCGAAAAAATTAGTGATTATCGTACAGAAATTTCAGTTGATTCATCTGATGAATGGCCATTAGCAAAAGATGATGAAGTTGGTAAAATTGAAATATACAAAGAAGACCAACTCGTTAAAGATTACCCTTTAACAATTAAAGAAGAAATAAAAGATGCATCAGTCTTTACATTGTGGAAGCGAATGATGAATCAACTACATCATCGGGATGTTATGTCGAAATTGAACTAGTTTTGTCTTTGTGCAGGAAAACAAAATAATAATGGCGAAAAGGCTCAATAGCATCTATTCAAAGGAGGAAGAATGCATTGAGCCTTATTTCACATTTCGAGAGAAAAGAAGATGTGTTGCTTGTTCGTTTAGTTGGTGAATTGGACCATCATGAAGCAGAATCTTTAAAAGAAAAATGGCAACAGTATTTACAAGATGAAGACATTAAGAATGTTGTGGTTAACCTAGAAAGGTTATCATTTATGGATTCATCAGGTTTAGGTGTTTTCCTTGGACGTTATAAGGAAGTTAAAGCTAATGATGGTGAGATGGTCATTTGCTCCATTAATAATTCTGTCAAAAGATTATTTGAACTTTCCGGGATGTTTAAACTAGTTAATACTGAAGAGGATGAAACAGCTGCACTATCCCGTTTGGGGGTGGCTTCATGAACAATCATATGAAAGTTGAGATGGCTGCTAAAAGTGAGAATGAATCATTTGCAAGAGTAGTTGTTGCTTCTTTTATATCGCAATTAGACCCGACAATGGATGAATTAACAGAGGTCAAAACTGTTGTCTCTGAAGCGGTAACGAATGCTATTATTCACGGTTATGAAGACATGGACCAAGGTGTTGTAGAGTTAGAGTGCCATATTGATGAGGAAGAAGTTTCATTAAAGATTATAGATTACGGAAAAGGGATTCCTGACATCGATGAAGCGGTTGAACCGATGTATACTTCTAAGCCAGAGTTAGAGCGTTCTGGAATGGGTTTTACGATTATGGAGAATTTTATGGACGAGTTTGAAGTGGTGTCAGCTGAAGGTCAAGGTACAACGGTAACATTGAGGAAAAAATTCAATCACAATGAACGTCATGCTGTTCGGTGATGTCAATGAAAGAAAATAAGCAAGTTAAAGATGAGCGCGCTTTATCAAATGAAGAAGTGAAAGAACTCATCGAACGAAGTCAGCAAGGTGATCAAGACGCGCGAGATTTAATTGTTGAGAAGAACACTCGACTTGTTTGGTCGGTTGTTCAACGTTTTTTAAACCGAGGTTATGAAGCTGACGACTTATTTCAAATAGGGTGTATTGGATTAATTAAGTCAATAGATAAATTTGACTTAAGTTATGATGTGCGCTTTTCGACTTATGCTGTACCCATGATTATTGGTGAAATACAGCGTTTTATTCGAGATGATGGTTCAATTAAAGTGAGCCGTTCACTAAAAGAAATGAACCATAAAATTAGGGCTAAAAAAGATGAGTTAACAAAAGCATATGGGCGTTCTCCATCCATTGTAGAGTTAAGTGAAGCATTGGAGATTCCGAAAGAAGAACTTGTTATGGCAATTGAAGCAAACCAAGGGACTCATTCTATTCACGAAACGGTGTATGAAAATGAAGGTGATCCAATTACATTGATGGATCAAATTGCAGATAAAGAAACAAGGTGGTTTGATCACATTGCTTTAAAAGAAGCGATACAAAAACTAGACAATCGCGAAAGGTTAATCATTTATTTAAGGTACTTTAAAGATCAAACACAATCAGAAGTGGCTAAACGATTAAATATATCTCAAGTCCAGGTTTCACGTCTGGAGAAGAGTATATTGTCTGAATTAGAAGATTTGTTGGAGACATAAAACTAAAGGAACATTAACTTGTAAATGCAAGTTAATGTTCCTTTTATTTTTGTCATCAGAGAGTTTAATATTATTGGCCAATATAGTTTGTAAAAAATACATGGATTACTTCTCGATGTACATAATAACAATATAGCAATTCAAGGGATGGGTCTAACAAATGTCTAATGTCATATATTTGCGTCTGAAATACAAGCGGAAAGTCAATCTCAACGACCAAATAAGACTAGGAGATATCGCCTGGATTAGTTGTGCAGAGCAATTACAAAGTAAACTTTTAAACTTATTTGTTTACGAAGTAACAGAGTATGATCAAACGTATAAAGTAATTGACTTATATAACATTATTAAAAAAATACAAAACCTGTACCCAGAATACGATATTGAATCTGTTGGACCATCACAAACGATTTTAATACTTGAACAACCTCGTACGAAAATGTACCCAATTTATGTCTTTTTCATTTGGACACTTTTGTTTATAGGTGCAGCTATGGCTATTATGAATTTTCATTTTGATGTAAGTATGCCAGAAGTACAGGAGAGGTTGCACAGCATGATGTCTGGAGATATAGATCGAAGTGTCCTTTGGTTACAAATCCCATATTCAATTGGATTAGGTTTAGGGATGATTTTGTTTTTTAACCATTTCTTGAAGAAGAAGTTTAATGAAGAGCCAAGTCCGCTTGAAGTTGAAATGTTTAATTACGACCAGAATTTATATGAATACGTCACATTTAATGAAAATGAGTTGAACAAAGATAATGATTAGTTACGCTGTAGAAATAATTGTCGGTTTATCTGCTGGTCTAGCGGTAGGCTCTGGTTTTGTAGCCTTTCTAACAGTATTAGGTATAATCCCTCGTTTAGTTCAACTGTCTAAGTCAGGAAAGTTGATCCGTATTTATGAATGGTCAGTCATATTAGGGGCAATGTTTGGAATTTGGGTCACATTTAGTGACTACACGTTTCAAACACCCGTTTTCGTTGAGGTTTATTGGGGATTATTACATGGGATTTTTATCGGTATGTTAGCAGCTGCATTAACCGAAGTACTAAATGTATTTCCGATTTTAGCTAAGAGATTACACGTAGACAATTTTATTCCTTTATTAGTTTTAGCTATTGTTTTTGGAAAGATTTTAGGGTCGTTGTTTCAATGGATATTTTTTGTGAATTAGAAAGGAGCAAGACGATTGATTACAAAAGAAAACTATAAGCAATCATTAAAAAATTATCAACCAAAACCTAAGTATTTTCGAAATTGCTTAAAAGCGTTTTTAGTCGGGGGATTCATTTGTTTAATTGGACAAGGTTTGACCGTTTTTTTTATGGAAATGTTCGGATTCACTTCGAAAGAAGCAGCTAATCCAACTATTACGACATTAATCTTAATTGCGGCTTTATTAACAGGATTTGGATTGTATGATAAGATAGGACAATTTGCTGGTGCCGGTTCAGCTGTGCCAGTGACAGGTTTTGCAAATTCGATTACAAGTGCAGCATTAGAACATAAAAGTGAAGGGATCGTATTAGGGGTTGCTACAAACATGTTTAAGCTAGCTGGTTCAGTCATTGTATTTGGAACGGTAGCTGCTTACGTTGTAGGTGTGATTCGCTATACAATTCAAACTCTATTTTAAAGTGTAAGGTGGTTCTTTTATGAAACAAGGAAAACATTCATGGATTTTTAATAACAACGAAGTTATATAAAAGGTACTGCAACGGCCTCTGGCCCTAAAGAGAAAGCAGGCCCTTTAGGTCAAACCTTTGACTTTTCATATGAGAATTTATACTGTGGCGGCAAAACTTGGGAGCAAGCAGAGCAAAATATACTAAATAAATCAATCAAGATGTGTATAGAAAAGTCTAAGGTTCGTGAAGATGTAATTGATTTAATTATTAGTGGAGATCTTTTAAACCAAACTGTTTCTTCAAATTATACTGCAAGAAATTATGAAAGTTCTTTTTTAGGTGTTTTCGGTGCATGCTCTACTTCAATGCAAACGTTGGCTATGGGAGCGTCGCTAGTTGATAGTGGAAACTGTAATTATGTGTTGGCTAGTACAAGTAGTCACTATTCAACTGCGGAGAGACAATTTCGCTATCCGACTGAATATGGTGGTCAAAAACCTGATACAGCAACATCGACTGTTACTGGTGCTGGTTCGGCGTTAATTTCTAAAGAGCATAGTCCAATTCAAGTAGAAGGTGCAACAATTGGTAAAGTTATTGATTTTGGGGCGGATGATCCACTTGATATGGGATCGGCCATGGCACCAGCGGCCGCTGATACCATTGTACAACATTTAAAAGATTTCAACCGAACTCCAGAGGATTACGATCTAATATTAACGGGTGATTTATCGAGTGTCGGTACTCCAATTGTTAAAAAGTTGGCTTATCAATCGGGTTATGACATAGAAAGCGTTCATCGTGATTGTGGGTTAATGGTTTATCACTCCAACCAAAACATTTTTGCAGGTGGAAGTGGTTGTGCAGCATCAGCCATTGTAACTTATGGTCAAGTTGTTCAGCAACTTAAAGCAGGGGAGTTGAGTAAAGTGTTGGTTGTCGCTACAGGTGCGTTACTTAGCCCTACGATTGTACAACAAAAAGAAACAATTCCGTGTATTGCTCACGGTGTTGTATTGAAGCGGGTGAGTGCAACATGATTATGGATTTCTTTTGGGCTTTCGTTGTTGGTGGCACAATTTGTGTAATCGGGCAACTCCTTTTAGATATTTTCAAATTAACACCAGCACATGTCATGTCATCATTTGTAGTTGCAGGTGCTGTGTTAGACGGATTCGGGCTGTATGATAAATTAATTGAGTTTGCCGGTGCTGGAGCGACTGTTCCAATTACAAGTTTTGGGCATTCTTTGTTACATGGTGCGATGGTTCAATCAGAGGAGCACGGATTTATGGGTATTGCAGTCGGGATCTTCCAATTAACTTCAGCAGGTATTGCATCAGCTATATTATTCGGTTTTATCGTAGCATTGATCTTTAAACCTAGAGGATAAAGGGTGCGTTTGTTTATGGCTAATGAAGAACTTAAAATTAAAAGTTCGATTACAGAAAATAGAAAGGTATTTGAGGATAAGCTTGGGCTTGATGTTTCATTTGATATTGGTTATCGAACAATTATTGTTTTAGGCAAAGAAGTGGACTTTTACTATGTAAACGGTCTTGTAGATACCGAATTTGTAACTGAAATATTAAAGAAAGTTATTGAAATAAATGACTTTGAAGAGAATGAAAATAAAGTACCTGAAATTGTTAAAAATAGGTTAGCTAATCACCAATTTGAAGAAATTCAATCAGTTGATGATGCTGCGACAGAAATCATGTCGGGACTATTAGTGGTAGTCGTTGATGGAAAAGATAAAGCCTATGTTGTAGATGTTCGTAATTATCCTGGAAGAGGACCAGAAGAACCAGATACAGAGAGAGTTGTAAGGGGATCACGAGACGGTTTTACTGAAAATATTATTGAAAATGCCGGTTTAACTAGAAGGCGTGTAAGAGATGAAAATTTGCGTCTTGAAATTATGCAAGTTGGTAAACGTTCAAAAATGGACGTATCGATTATGTACATTGATGATATAGCGGACCCAGGGTTAATCGAAACGGTAAAAAGCGAGATTGAAAAGATTGATGTAGATGGATTGTCCATGTCAGACAAAACGTTAGAAGAATTTATATTAAGTCAAGCTAAAACACCTTTTCCGTTAGTTAGATATACAGAAAGGCCTGACGTAGCTTCAGCTCATTTGTTTGAAGGTCATGTTCTAGTCATGGTGGATACATCCCCAAGTGTCATGATTACTCCGACTACCTATTTTCATCACGTTCAACATGCCGAGGAATTTAGACAAGTTCCCTTTGTCGGTACATTTGTAAGATGGGTAAGGTTTTTAGGTATATTAGCTTCATTATTCTTACTCCCGTTATGGTTACTGTTTGTTTTAGAACCTGACAAACTACCTGAAAACTTAGCTTACATTGGCCCATCAGAAGAAGGGAATGTGCCGATTGTCATACAAGCATTACTAGCAGACTTAGGGTTAGAGTTCCTTCGTATAGCAGCCATTCATACACCGACTGCTGTATCGACTGCGCTCGGTTTAATAGCAGCAGTGTTAATTGGTGAGATCGCAATTGAAGTTGGTCTCTTTACACCTGAAATTATACTTTATGTCGCAATTGCTGCAGTAGGGAGTTATGCAACACCAAGTTATGAGTTATCGGTAGCAAATAAAATCTCAAGGATTGCGCTTGTAATTTTAACTGCATCTTTTGGCGTTTTAGGTTTAGTGCTCGGTATGACTTTATATGCTTTAATTTTAACTCGAACTTACTCATTAAACACGCCATATTTATGGCCGTTAATACCATTTAACGCTAAAGCGATGTATAACATTCTATTTAGAGTATCAGTTCCGATCCAAGAACGTCGTCCGAGTATCGTTCACCCACAAGATGATAAGCGAACAGGTTCTGAATAATGTTTAATAAAGCAGGTTATGTTTATATTCATAACCTGCTTTATTGTATTCGAGATTTGAAATGAAATTTTCGAACGAAAAATAATTGAACGTTGCTCTTCCATATGGTAAGTTTACTGTATTGTACAGAGAGAATGGTCTATAGAGAAATGGATAGGTGAGTTTCATGGTTAAAGATACATTACACATAGGTGGGAAAAGCTTAATTAGCTTAGCAGAAAAGTATGGAACACCGCTTTTCGTATACGACGTAGAAAAAATTAGAAACAACGCTAGAGCATTTGTTCAAACATTTAAAGAACAAGATGTTGATTTTCAAGTGGCTTATGCAAGTAAAGCGTTTTCTTCAATTGCAATGCTACAAGTTGCAAAGCAAGAAGAATTGAGTTTAGATGTTGTCTCGGAAGGTGAATTATTTACAGCGATTGAAGCAGGTTTTCCTGCTGAAAAAATCCACCTTCACGGCAATAATAAAAGTATATCTGAGTTAGAAATGGCAATTGATTATAATGTTGGGTGTATTGTCATTGATAATTTTTATGAAATCGAGCTCTTAAGTGCGATTCTAAAAGAGAAGAACCAAACCGTTAATGCACTCATTCGAATTACACCTGGGATAGAAGCATACACGCATGAGTATATTTTAACTGGTCAAGAAGATTCGAAGTTCGGCTTTGATTTATTAAGCGGTCAAGCCGATCAAGCCGTTTCTCAAGTGTTAAATAACGAAAGAATCCATTTACAAGGTGTGCATAGCCATATTGGGTCACAGATTTTTGAAACAACAGGATTTGAAATGACAGTTCAAGCTTTATATAAAGCTTTAGCGCAGTGGAAAGAAAAGTTCGACTTTGAAGCTGAAGTGATTAATCTCGGTGGAGGTTTTGGAATTAAATACACTCAAGAAGATGAGCCATTACCGTTACAAAACTATGTTACAGCTTTAGTTGACTCTGTAAAGCAAGCGGCTAGTGAGCATGGCTTGTCTATGCCAGAAATCTGGATAGAACCAGGGCGTTCGATCGTTGGTGATGCAGGTGTCACAATTTATGAAGTTGGCTCAATCAAAGATATTCCTGGAGTACGAAAGTATGTGTCAGTAGACGGCGGTATGACTGATAATATAAGGCCTGCGTTATATCAAGCAGAGTATGAAGCAGAGCTACTTAACAAAATTGATGAAGCGAAAGAAGAGACTGTTTCAATTGCTGGTAAGTGTTGCGAAACAGGCGATATGTTGATTTGGGATATTGAAGTACCTACAATAGAAAGCGGTGACTATTTAGCTGTTTTCTCAACAGGCGCTTATGGCTATTCAATGGCAAGTAATTATAACCGTTTTCCAAAAGCGGCAGTCGTTTTTGTTGAAAATGGTGAAGATCGATTAGTAATAAAACGTGAAAGCTATCAAGATTTGACACGTTTTGACCTTTCATATGAGTAAAATGAAAAGAAAGAAGGGATTTTGAAATGAAAAAAGCAACAATTCAATTCGAAAATGGAGAACAAATTAAGATCGACTTATTTGAAGATGGAGCACCAAACACAGTTGAGAACTTTGTGAAACTTGCTAATGATGGATTTTACGACGGCTTAACATTCCACCGTGTAATCCCTGGGTTTGTCATCCAAGGAGGGTGCCCAACAGGTAACGGAACTGGTGGACCAGGCTATACTATTAAGTGTGAAACTGAAGGAAATCCGTATAAACATGAACGTGGTTCATTATCTATGGCTCATGCAGGTAAAGACACAGGTGGAAGTCAATTCTTCATTTGTCATGATGCTCAGCCACACCTTGACGGACGCCATACGGTTTTTGGTAAAGTAACAGATGGAGTCGAAGTTGTGGACCGAGTTCAACCAGGTGATGTTATGCAAAAAGTAGTCATCACAGAAGCTTAATGTTCTATAAATTCTTGTGTCCCTCTTCCTAATAAATGTATTATTGACAAATGAACAAAAACAAGTAAAGTATATATTGTATTATATAGACGTTATTTGGTAAAAATATGTAAGTAATTGAAAGTTTAAAGAGGGGTTTCTATGCTTATAAAATATAAAAAGAGCTTTGAGAAGATTGCCATGGGCTTACTATCTTTCATGCCAGATGAAAAAGAAGTTAAAAAGCTGCAATCAACAATCAAAGAATATGAAAACAATGATGACTGGCAATTGTTCTTATGGAAAGATGAGGATATATTAGGTGCGATTGGTGCTAGGTTTAATAACGAACAAATGATTGTTCAGCATATTAGCGTAACACCTTCACACCGAAACCAAGGTATAGGTAAAGAAATGGTTAAGGCTTTAAAAGACCAATATCAAGAACAGTATGAGATTTGTGGTGATGGCCAAACTAAAGATTTCTTTGATCAATGTGAGTAATTTTAAGAGTGGTTTCGACTCATTTAGAGTTGAAGCCACTTTATTTGTGCTAATAGAGTGTGAAGAAACGGATTGCGATATTCCTTTTTGCTTTGATATTTGGTAACATGAAATAGAATGGTAACCGATTTGAAATGAGTGAGTTGATGAGTGAGTCAATCTATAAAGTGAAAATTGACGCGTTTGAGGGACCACTAGACTTATTATTACATCTAATCAATCAGTATGAGATTGATATTTATGAAGTTCCTTTAAAAGAAATCGCAGATCAATATATGAACTATATTCATACAATGCAAGATTTGCATTTAGATATTGCTAGTGAATACTTAGTTATGGCAGCGACTTTGTTAGAAATTAAAAGTAATATGTTATTACCGAAACAAGAGTTAGATTTTGAAGATGAATACGAAGAAGACCCACAAGAAGAACTAATTCAAAGGTTAGTTGAATATAAAAAGTATAAAGAAGCTTCAAAAGTATTAAAGGAAAAAGAACAAGAACCAAATCAAGTATACACCCGAGAACCAGTTGATTTAACACCGTTTCAATCAGAAGAAGTCGTTAGGCGAAGCGAAGTGCTCTCTGTAGTCGATTTAACTGAAGCTTTTCAAAAAGTGTTAAGAAGGAAAAAGTTACTTGAACCAATGGAAACAACGATCCAACGGCAAGAGATCTCAATTGAAGACCGAATGGATGATGTTGTTAAAACGTTGTATCATTTTAAAGGTGAGTCTTCATTTTTTGGATTGTTTGAATATGAACAAAAGTTTGAAGTTGTTACAACTTTTCTAGCATTGCTTGAATTAATGAAAACTTATACGATTATATGCTACCAGCAACAAAATTTTGAAGATATAACAGTGGCCCTAACGGAGGATTATTATGGAACTAGCTCAACTTAAAGGCGTATTAGAAGGGTTGTTATTTGCTTCTGGCGATGAAGGAATATCAATGGCACAAATTAAGAAAGTACTTTCAGCCAATGGGGAAACAGTCGAATTATTATTAGAAGAGTTGAAGTACGATTATGAACATGGACAAAGGGGATTATCTATTTTAGAACAAAAGGGTGTTTATTACTTAACAACTAAGTCTGAGCACGCTTTATATTTTGAAAAAATGCAGGAAACGAACTCAAGTTCAAAGCTTTCGCAAGCCGCTTTAGAAACATTAGCGATCATTGCGTATCAACAGCCAATTACAAGAGTTGAAATTGAAGACATTCGAGGAGTGAAAAGTGATGGGCCCATTCAAACGTTGGTTTCTCGTTTCTTAATAGAAGAATGTGGACGGAAAGAAACAAGTGGTCGACCCATTTTGTTCCAAACGACGAAAGAATTTTTAACCTTTTTCGGTTTAACATCGTTGGATGAGCTACCACCACTACCAGATGAAAACCTTCAAGAAGCCGTACAAGATGCTGATCTGTTTTTCAATGATATGGAGGAGCCGTCTGCATAAAATTATTGATGATTGTTCGTCAAGGAGGTAACTTTGTGGCCGATGAGCACACACTTATTTTCACAGGCTGAGAAAGTCTATAATCAATTAGATATAATAGAGCGTGATTTAAGTTATTTTTTGAATGATAAAAGCGTAACTTTTATTTTGACTGATGAAGAACAACTTGATCAAGAATATGTACGTTCAATCGTGAAGCATTTGCGTTATCTAGAAGTTTACTGTATGGAAGGAAAGTTTGCTTTAGAAAGGTTAATAGCAACTAAAGACATACAAGAAGAAGTACTTGAAAAAGTGTTAAGAGGCGTCTATTTTAAATGTGTTAATGAGTTTTTCTCCCCTAAAGATGATATCTGGTATGAGGATAGTCGTGCTTCATATCAAAATAAAATGTCGATTGAATTCCAGCGTGAGCCTGGTAACCATATACTTGAATTAGCAAAACTGATTGAGCCAACATTCCAAGATTTACGTGAAGAGTTAGATTATTTAGAAGCTGTATAGTCTTATTATAAACCTATAAAGTTAATAGCTACTCAGTTAAAAGGTGATTCCGATTTTAAATTACGGAGTCACCTCTTTTTAGTTTGATTAGTTAATTTATAGCAGCTTTTATCATACAAGCCTTTATAACACCATATAATGTTTCATGAGAATAGGACAAGACGGTTACAGAATAGGAGATGTCAGATGAGAAAATTAATTTCCCTTGCTCTTATTGGATGCTTATTAATAATGTGGCAACCTACTGTCATGACACAGGCACAACCAGGTGTATCAGCTAAAAGTGCTATAGCAATTGATATGGACACCCAAGAAATCATTTATTCTAAAAATATTCATGAGGAATTACCAATTGCTAGTATTACTAAAATAATGACAGCTATTGTTGCATTAGAACACGAAGAGTTAGATTCAAAAGTGACTATATCAAACGAAGCTTCTAGGATGATTGGTTCCTCTATATACACGCAACCAGGTGACGTATATTCGATAGAAGATTTGTTATATGGTCTAATGTTGCGCTCTGGGAATGATGCAGCTTATGCAATTGCTGAACATGTTGCTGGAAGTGAGAAAGGTTTTGCATTTTTAATGAATGAAAAAGCGGAATGGATTGGTATGCAAAACAGTAGCTTTCAAAACCCACACGGATTAGATGAGGATGATCATTATTCTTCTGCCTATGATATGGCGATTTTAACGAGCTATGCAATGAATACGAGTGAAGACTTTAGAGAGATCTTTGGTACAAAAAGATACTTAGCTGAAAATATTGGTTATCATTGGATGAATAAAAATAAATTACTTATGACGTATGACCAGGTTTGCACAGGTGGTAAAACGGGTTACACGAGCATTGCTGGAAGGACATTAGTTACAACAGGTGAACAAGATGGAAATGAAGTCGTGGTAGTCACAATCGATGCATCTGATGATTGGAATGATCATCGACTATTATACAATTATGCCTTTTCTCATTTAGAAGACAGACCGGAAATCCCAATATTTTTTGGAGAAGAACCGAGTGAACCATCCTTATGGGAAAGGTTTACGAAGTCGTTTCGATACTTACAAGGGGCAATTTAGATGGTTAATATCATTTGGGTAGCTTTAGCGGCAATTGGTATAATTTACGCTTTTTTTAATGGCACAATTGAAGAAGTAAATGAAGTGATTTTTAGTAGTGCTCAAGACGCTGTTGCACTTACAATCAGTCTTGTAAGTGTTTTAGTGTTTTGGTTAGGTTTAATGCGCATTGCTGAGAAGGCAGGTTTATTAGAAAAGTTAGCATATTTATTTAAACCTGTTTTTACAAGACTATTCCCAGAGATCCCAGCCGACCATCCAGCAATAGGCTATATTTTATCGAACTTTTCAGCCAACCTGTTCGGCCTAGGTAATGCGGCAACACCATTAGGTATTAAGGCAATGCATGAAATGAAAAAGTTAAATAATGATAGTGATGTTGCTTCTCGTTCAATGATCACTTTCTTAGCGTTAAACACTTCAAGTGTCACACTCGTTCCAACGACGATTATTGCTATTCGAATGCAATATGATTCGATGGCACCGACTGAGATTGTAAGTTCTACAATTATAGCTACGTTAATTTCGACGATTGGAGCCATCATGATAGATCGGTATTTTTATTACAGGAGACAAAGGAGACTTATATAATGCTTGTGCATATAAGTAACTGGATTATTCCGCTTATTATTTTAACGGTATTACTGTATGGAACTTATAAAAGGGTTCCAACGTATGAGACGTTCGTTGAAGGAGGTAAGGAAGGTGTCAAAATGGCTGTTTCCTTGCTTCCTTTTTTATTAGGTATGATTGTATCTATTAGTATATTTCGAGCTTCAGGAGCATTAGATGCATTTGTTAATTTAATCGACCCAGTACTCTCAATCTTCAATATTCCTTCTGAAATAGTCCCACTAGCCATCACCAGCCTATTTCAGGAACGGCTTCATTGAGTATTGCTACTGATTTAATTAAAACTGAAGGACCAGATTCTTTTATCGGTCAATTAGCATCAACTATGCAAGGAAGTACAGATACGACATTGTACGTATTAACAGTTTACTTCGGAGCTGTAGGTATAAGGAAAATGGGACATGCATTAAAAGTTGGACTTTTAGCTGACTTCGTTGGTATAATTGCTTCGTTAGTTGTATGTTACCTTATTTTTGGTTCATAATGGTATTAAAGAAATTCGAGCGTTAACCATGATGTTAACGCTTTTCTTATGCCATAATATAAGTATGTACATAATATAGACAGACCAAGGAAGTGGAAAATGATGAGTGGACAAAAAGAACGTTTACAAAAAGTAATTGCAAAAAGTGGTATAACATCAAGAAGAAAGGCTGAGGGATTGATCGAGTCAGGGCGAGTGAAAGTAAATGGAAAGGTCATTACTGAACTAGGAACTAAAGTAGCTCAAAGTGATGAAGTTGCAGTTGATGATATTATCGTTGAAAAGGAACAACCTGTTTACTTTATGATTAATAAACCGAGACAAGTATTATCAACTGTTGAAGATGATAAAGGAAGAAAAGTTGTAACAGATTTGTTGCCTGATGAAATAGAACAACGTGTTTATCCAGTTGGTCGTCTCGATTATGATACGACTGGAATCTTGCTTTTAACAAATGACGGGAATTTAACTAATAAATTAATCCATCCGAAATTTGAGGTGGACAAAGTTTATGTTGCTAAAGTAAATGGTGAACTTTCTAGAGAAGAAGCTTTACAACTGAAGAAAGGTGTTATCCATGATGGAGAGCGTCTTAAAGCAGTAAAGACAAGAATTATTGAGGTCGACAAGAAAAAAAAGAAAACAAAGATTGAAATGGTATTGCACCAAGGTAAAAATAGACAAGTTCGTCGTATGTTTGAGGCACTTGGTTATAGAGTGGAAAAGCTAAAACGTGAACGATTTGGTACGTTAACTTTAGGTAACTTGCAACCGGGGCAATATCGTGAACTAACACCACACGAAGTTAAACAACTAGCCGATATTACGCAAAAAAATGTTAAATAATGTTCAAACATGCTAAATGAGAACAATTAGACGAATGATATAATGGCAAAGAGGAGGGATCCTGTTGGATAAGAAGAAAAAGCGCCTTATATTTAGAAGTGTAGTTTTAGCCATTTTAGCAGGAACGTTAGTGTTTGTATTAATCGTTAACGCTGGATCTGAACGCCCTTCATTACAAGAAGGGGTAGAAGCACCAAACTTTAAATTAGACCGTTTGGACCAAGAAGGCGAATCGATAGAACTCCATGATTTACGTGGTCAAGGTGTTATGGTCAATTTCTGGGCTACTTATTGTGAGCCGTGTAAAGAAGAAATGCCATATATGGATCAGTTATATGAAGAGTATCATGATCAAGGAATTGAAATCGTTGCTGTAAGTGTGGATCGTAATGAATCGGTCATAAATAACTTTTATAATCGATTGAATTTAACATTCCCAAGTACGCATGACCGTAACAACACAGTAATGGAGTTGTATGAGGTTGTTAATTTGCCTGCCTCATTCTTTATACGACCAGATGGTACGATCGAGCGAATTGTACGTGGACCAGTTACATTAGAAAGTTTAGAAGGTTATTTTAATGAAATAAGACCTCAATAAGAAATATACAGAATCGTGAGGGGTTTATATGAGTGATCAATCAATTAGATGTGAATGCGGACACTTAAATAAAGAGGGGACCATCCTATGTGAAGCTTGTGGTAAACCGATCGAAGGTAACCAACACATTGATGGTAACGATGAGAAGCATGTATTAGAAATGCGATATGAAGGTTCGGCTAGACGTTCTCAAACGTATAAAAGAACGTTCATTGATAAAACGTGGGCGTTCTTTTCATCCGTAAAAGTCGGTGTCTGGTTAATCGCTATTACTTTAGTATTATCCGCTTTAGGTACGGTCTACCCTCAAGAACAGTTTAAAAACTCTCCGTTACCATCTTCACAATTTTACGCTGAAGAATATGGCTTAACGGGACAAATATTTTACCAATTAGGTTTTCACAACATGTATAGTTCTTGGTGGTACATAACTTTAGTTGCACTGATCGGCGTTTCAATCATTATTGCAAGTATAGATCGATATGTGCCGTTAAGAAGAGCCTTGAACAATCAAAAGACTAAGCGACATGAAGTATTTGTTAAAAGACAACGTTTAGTGAGTAAAGATAATGAGTTAAATGAAGACGATGTTAATAAGTTAAAAGAAAATCTTAAAAGTAAACGTTATAAAGTCTACGAAGATGATGGCCATGTTATGGCTGAGAAAAATCGTTTCTCTAGATGGGGAGCTTATGTTAACCATATCGGCTTAATTATCATATTACTTGCTGCGATTTTCAGAATGTTTGAAGTGATGCATGTTGATGATTATGTTTGGGTTCGTGAAGGTGAAACGCGTGTTATTCCAAGTACGAACCAAGAGTATTATGTAGAAAATACAGGGTTTGTATATGAAGAATATGACCCTGAAACACAAGAACAGTTTAGCCGAGCGTTAGAAGATGTAGAAGACCCAGTCCCTAAAAACTTCCAAACGAATGCTGTTATTTATAGAACAACTGAAGAGACTTTGCCTGGACAAGAGCCTGAACTAGAGGAAGTAACTAGAGGTGAGATTAGATTAAATCAGCCAATTACTTTTGACGGCTATGCCCTTTATCAGGCGGGTACCCAACTAGAAGCAGAGTATGATTCTATGTCTTTCGATGTCCAATTAAACGATGAAGTTTTAGGCGAATTTACTTTCTATAGTGATGAAGCACCACCAGAGTTTCATTTAGAAGAAAGTGATATAATGGTGTCAGTAGATGATTGGTATCCGGAACTAGAATTTACGGAAAATGGTCCGTCATCATTTTCAAAGTTTCCTAGAAATCCTGGTTTAATTTTCTCAGTTGAAAATCCTGATACGGGTGATTCAGAGCGATTCTTCTATTTACAAGAAGATATTATACCTTTATCAGAAGATAATGAGTTAGTTATGAATGTAACAGGAGTAGATCGCCGTTCAGCATCTGGCTTAACAGTGAAGAAGGATAATACATTACCGCTATTCGGCTTAGGTGCCGGCATTTTTATGATCGGTGTTGTCCAAGGTCTATATTGGTATCATCGACGTGTATGGATTCATCCAAAAGGTGAAGGTATTTACCACATTGGAGTTCATACGAATAAAAACTGGTACGGTATGAAGCAAGAGTTAGAGAAAATAACTGAAGATACAAACGTCCAAGAGTTTGAAGATCAACAAGAATTGAAGTAATTAATGTACCTACCCGAGGAGGGATAAGATGGATTTTTATGTTTTAAGTAGTACATTTCTCTATATAACCTTTTTCGTTTATTTAATTGCTACAGCATTTTTCGGAATGACTTTAGGAAACAATAGAGATGAGAATAAAAAGTCTAAAGCTACAAAACTTGCGATGACATTTACTATTATTGGCTTTGTTTCGCATTTAACAGCATATATTTTTAGGTGGATTGAAGCCGGGCATATTCCAGTAAGTAATATGTTTGAGTATATTACGTTCTTTGGCTTAATGTTAGTTCTATGTTTTATTGTCATTCATTTCGTATATGGTATACCTGCTTTAGGTTTAGTAGCCTTACCTATTGCGATTGTAATTATCGGTTATGGCAGTATGTTCCCACAAGAAGTATCACCGTTAGTGCCATCTTTACAGTCACATTGGTTATACATTCACGTAACTTTAGTTGGGTTGGCACAAGCTATATTAGCTATTAGTTTCATAGCAGGTTTACTATTCTTAATAGTAAAAGTTGACCAAACGGTAAAAAACAAAGAAACAACCTTTTTAGAAATTATTATATATGCAGTACTATCGACAATCGGTTTCATAATTCTTTCAACTGGATTTGGAGCAATGGATTATGAAGCGACATTTATTAAAGAATCTGACGGGTATCAATATGAAGTTGAGTATGAAATGCCTGCATTATTCCAACCAAACAATTCGGAACTTATGACAGAAGACCATTTTAATTCTGGTATAGAAACACCAGCATGGATGCAAGGGATTGACGCAGGTAAGAAGCTTAATAGCCTCACGTTATCATTATTAGCAGGACTACTGTTATATGGTTTAGTTCGACTAGTATTAAAAGGTAAAAGAGTCGGATCTTACTTACAACACAAGTTTGGCAAAATTAATCCTGATGTTGTAGATGATGTCATGTATCGTTCAATCGCGATTGGTTTCCCGTTATTTACTTTAGGTGGCTTAATCTTTGCAGCGATTTGGGCTCAAGAAGCATGGGGCCGTTTCTGGGGTTGGGACCCGAAAGAAGTGTGGGCGTTAATTACATGGTTATTCTATGCCGTCTTCCTACACTTAAGATTAACAAGAGGTTGGCATGGTAAGAAATCTGCATGGTTAGCTGTAATTGGTTTCGTTATTATTATGTTTAACTTAATTGTCATAAATCTTGTAATTGCAGGTTTACATTCGTATGCTTCGTAAATATTTCATAGAAGGAGTTGTCTAGTATGTCAGAAGAGGCAAAGATCTTAGTTGTAGACGATGAGGAACGCATTCGCCGCTTGTTAAGGCTTTATTTAGAACGCGAAGGATTTGAGATTGATGAAGCTGAAGATGGTGATGGTGCATTAGCTAAAGCTTTAAGCCAAGATTATGACTTAATATTATTAGATCTTATGTTGCCTGGCATTGATGGTATGGATGTTTGTGAACAATTAAGAGAGCAAAAAGCTACACCCGTCATCATGCTTACGGCAAAAGGTGAAGAGTCAAACCGAGTACACGGTTTTGAAGCAGGGGCTGATGATTATATCGTTAAACCATTTAGTCCACGTGAAGTTGTACTAAGAGTTAAGGCTTTATTAAGACGTTCTTCAGCAACAAAATACTTAGAGACTAAGCCTGATTCTCAAAATGTGTTAGTCTTCCCTCATCTGACAATAGATAAAGACGCTCATCGTGTCTTAGCGGATGATACTGAAGTAAGCCTAACACCAAAAGAATATGAGCTGCTTTATTATTTAGCTAAATCACCTGACAAAGTGTTTGATCGTGAAGAGTTACTAAAAGAAGTGTGGGAATATGAGTTCTTTGGTGATTTAAGAACCGTTGACACTCACGTTAAAAGATTACGTGAAAAACTAAACAAAGTTTCAGAAGATGCAGCTAAAATGATAGTTACGGTATGGGGTGTAGGCTACAAGTTTGAGGTCCAAGACGCGTAATGTTTTGGAAAAGTGTTGTTTTTAAGCTTTGGCTAACAATTATCATGTTAGTAGCTTTCGTACTTTTGATACTGACCGTGCTTTTACTTGAGTTTTTCGAGAACTTCTATGTTGAAGATGCTGAAATGAACCTTCTAAACCAAGCTGAAAGCGTTCAGTCATTAGTCGAAAGCCATGAAAATGAAGATGTTAGTATTGACACCGTTAACCAATTAATGGATCCTTCCACGCGTGTGACAATCTTTTTCGATGAACATCAGTATTGGCAAAATGATACGTATGAGGAGTATTTAGAAATTGAACCGACGTGGTTTATTACTCAATCAGATATTAGTCGAGCGTTATCACACGAGGAGCAAATAAAAGAAATTTCTACATTACCAAATGCAAACGAAGATATAATCATTGTCGGAGTTCCTACACACGATGAACGTGGAGCAATTTATGTTTATCAATCTTTAAATGTTGTTGAAGAAACAACGGAACAAACGACGAACATTATTTTATTAGCAGCATCTATAGCTATTGTTTTAACGACGATCTTTGCTTTTTTCTTATCAACTAGAATTACAGCTCCGTTAATAAAAATGAGAAAAGCTGCTTCAGAACTAGCTCGAGGAGAATTTCATACAAAAGTGCCAGTCTTAACGTATGATGAAATCGGAGAATTAGCTAATTCCTTTAACTTAATGAGAAGGCAGTTAAATTATCATATTACTGCATTAAATCAAGAAAAATCGCAATTGTCGAGTATCCTTAAATCAATGGCAGATGGGGTTATTACGGTTAATCGTAAGCTTGATGTATTGATCATTAATCCGCCTGCTGAACAATTTTTAGAACAGTTAGTGTATGAAAATAGTTTGCAAAAAGATGAACTTCCAGAAGAATTAAAAGGATACTTTACACAAGTTTTAGCAAATGAAGAAGAACATTCAACAGAAATCGTCGTCCAAGGTCGTTCATATGTACTTGTCATGACGCCTTTATATGATGATTCTGTCGTTGTAGGTGTTGTTGCAATCATTCGTGATATGACAGACGAGCGACAACTTGATAAGTTAAGAAAAGACTTCTTAGCGAACGTATCACACGAATTAAGAACACCAATTTCTATGATGCAAGGTTATTCAGAGGCGATTGTAGATGATGTTGCTGAAACAAAAGAAGAAAAGCAGGAATTGGCCCAAATTATTTACGATGAGTCATTACGTATGGGACGTTTAGTTAATGAATTATTAGACTTAGCAAGAATGGAAGCTGGACATATTCAATTGAATATTGAGGCAGTCAACTTCCAACAATTCATTGAACGTGTATCTAGAAAATTCATTAACGTTTCAACTGAACAAAATATTGAATTTGATACACATATATCAATTGAGGATCAACTCGTAAATATCGATCCTGATCGAATCGAACAAGTTTTAACGAATTTAATTGATAATGCCTTTAGACATACCCATGTTGGAGGCCATGTGAAAGTGAATGTGTCTGAACAAAATGATAGTCTCGTTGTTGAGGTTCAAGATAACGGTTCTGGTATTTCTGAAGAAGATTTACCTTTCGTTTTTGAGAGATTTTACAAGAGTGATAAAGCTAGAACGAGAAACCAATCTAAGAAAGGGACAGGATTGGGATTATCGATAGCTAAGCATATTGTCGAAGCTCATAGCGGGAACATATATGCTAAGAGTAAATATAATGAAGGCACATCATTTACATTTACACTGCCGAAAAGTTAACTAAAAAAGCTGTCTCAATTAAATGAGACAGCCTTTTTTAGAAGAACTTATTTTTCTTGGTAACGTGCGATGCACTCATCAATTAGCTTGTTAGCAGCTTCTACGCCTTCATATTCACCAATCTCTGTTTTCTTACCTTGTAAGTCTTTATATGTTTGGAAGAAATGAGAAATTTCATCTAGCTTATGTTGTGGTAAGTCATCTAAAGAGTTAATATCTTTGAAGCGAGGATCTTCAACTGGTACAGCAATAAGTTTTTGGTCTTCTTCACCGTCATCGATCATGTTTAAGAAACCTAACACTTTAGATTCGATTACACATCCAGGGAATGTTGGATTAGTTGTTAATACTAGAGCATCTAATGGATCGTTATCTAAAGCTAATGTTTCATCAATATACCCATATTCTGCAGGGTAGAATTGTGCTGAGAAAAGAACACGGTCTAATTTGAAGACACCTTTTTCTTTATCAAATTCATATTTGTTTTGGCTTCCTGTAGGAATTTCTACGAATACATCTGTAATTTTGTTTTTAGCCACAATGTTTCCTCCTTAAACTTTATTTTGCCTACTCATTATATCAATCTTTATATAGTAAGAAAAGAAACAACCATGTTAAAATATAAGATAATGTTACAATTTTTGTTGAAGGGTGTAGTAAAATGGATTTTGAATCGATTCAATCATTAGTTTCAACAAGAGTTAGAGTCGTACGTGCCGAACAAGGAATCACCCAAAACGAAATGTGTCATATTTTAGGTATTTCTAAGAAAACATTGGTGGAAATTGAAAAGGGGAGAAAGCTAGCAAATTGGCCGACCATTGTAGCGTTTGTATCGTTATTTAAAGACAGCCCAACCATTCAATATACACTAGGTGATCGTAATCCAGTTGAATGTCTACAAACATACAGTCGTAAAACAGTACTTCAAAAACAAAGCTCTTATGACACATTAGACGAACACTGGAAACCAATTATTGAACATGCAGGATACAGTTTACAGAAGCATTATATACATAACCATTATCGAATTGTTGATCGCGCATTTAATGTCTACATAAGAAGTACTGATTATAAAGAGACTTATGAGTTTTTTGAAAAAATTTCATAAAAATAGATGGCCTTTAATTGACCACCTACAGTTTGTTGATTATGAACTTTTTATTTCAAATGCTTGTTGATTTACTTTAATTGATGAAGTAGGACAACCTTCAAATGCATCTTCTAAGTCCTCTTCTAGCTCATCAGGTATAGCAACGGTACCCGTGTTATGGTCGATCATACTATAAGCAATACCTTCTTCATCGTAGTCAAATAAATCAGGGGCTGCTGCGCCACAAGCACCACATGCGATACAAGTATCTTGGTCAACTAATGTGTACTTAGGCAATAAAATCATCCCCAATCATAGTCATTATATTATAATTTTAAATAGATAGACAATAGAATGCAACATTTTACGAATGATATAATGGTATAAATACTGGAGAGCGATGCAAATGTTATTTGAAAGACTAATTTTGTATTTACTAAGTTTCATAGAAAACCAACGTACAACTAGTTCGATTTATCATATATTAAAAGGTAAGAAATCTGCCCAGACTATTCAAGATAGCCAATTGTTTAGACTTAGTCCTTACCTAGGAATTTTACCAAAGTTAAGCAAAGACGAATTTGACTGCTACATTGATCGACTTATTTCAAAAGGACTTCTATTAAATAGCGAAGAGTTGACCTACTTAACCGAAGAAGCACACAAGCTTAACAAGGAAGATCAATGGTTTTCAAACCTGTATTTTAACGGTGAGAAGTATAGTCAAATAGCTCTACCATTTTACCGGAAATTACAGCTTCTTGTTCAAACGACATCACACCTAATAAAAGGTCATAATAATTTTTTACCCGTTTCAGACAATGATGAAGTACAAAGAGATGTAAAAAACGTGTTAAAAGAATCTGAGCTCATTTCTAGTAATGGAGAAGGACTATATCAAGAACTTCACCAATTATTTCAACTTGTCGATGAAAAGCGAGCCAATTTAATGATGCTGAGTTTTACCGGTGCTGATCAAGTTGGGTTAAGCATCACTCAAATAGCATCCGAGTTTAATCAACCTGAGCGAGTGGTTCAGCTCCATATTATTTCAACCGTTCATTTATGGATTGAATATATTCTTAAAGATCATAATCATTTCCCAGTTTGTTATAAATTTTTAATGAATCGAAACGAAACATCATTAACCCATTCGGCACAAGTGACTTATGAGAAAGTTGGTCTAGGTTACACGGTTGAACAAATAGCGTACATACGTCATTTGAAAAGAAGTACGATAGAAGATCACATCGTCGAAATTGCTACGAAAGATCAAGCTTTTAAAATAGACGAATATGTCTCGCAACATGTCTACAGTTTGATTGAAAAAGCCATTAATCATTTAACTACTAAGCGATTAAAACTAATTAAAGAACAGTTGCCAGAACATGTTACTTATTTTCAAATTAGACTAACGATGGCTCGTCTAGGAGCTGAACATCATAAGCAGGAGGTTCAAGATGGCCAGTCAATCTAAATTAGAAGAGCAATTGAGGACTTACTTTAACCATAGCCAATTTCGAGACGGTCAAAAAGACATTATCCAATCAATATTAGATGGTAGACATACGTTAGCTACTTTACCTACAGGGAGCGGAAAGTCGATTACATATCAACTACCTGCTTTGATCACAAAAGGGATTACTGTAGTTGTGTCTCCGCTCATTTCTTTAATGGTCGATCAAGTGAAAATTTTAAAATCAAAAGGCATCAAAAAAGTCGCAGCGATCAATAGCTTAGTTGATGAAAAAGCGAAACAAAAGCTATTAAAAAATATAAACGAGTATAAATTAATTTACTGTTCACCTGAAATGTTACAACAAGAGAGAGTTATTGAAAGGTTAAAGCAAGTAAATGTTTCATATTTAGTCATTGATGAAGCGCACTGTATCTCACAATGGGGACATGAGTTCAGAACAGATTATATGAAATTACATACAATTTTCAAGCAGCTAAAAGAGCCTACAGTATTAGCACTAAGTGCAACGGCCACACCACAAGTACAAGATGATATTATTAAACATTTACAAATTAAAATGGATAAAATCATTTATCCGATTGATCGACCTAATATTACTTTGTCGGTAAAGAAAGTAGAAGACCAAAAGCATAAAGAGGGATCTTTAAAAGAGTTATTACACAATAATCATGTACCAACAATGGTGTATTTTTCGAGTAGACAGGTTAGTGAAGAAATAGCGAGAAAGTTACAAAAGCAATTTCCTAATCGAAAAGTGGCTTACTACCATGGCGGAATGGACCAAGATGATCGGTTATTAATCCAACAACAATTTATGTATGATCAGTTAGACGTTATTTGCTGTACGAGTGCTTTTGGGATGGGTGTTGATAAAGCAAATATTAGACTAATCGTCCACTATCATATGCCATCTAACTTGGAGTCATATATACAAGAAGTTGGAAGGGCAGGTCGAGATGGTGAACATAGTGTCGCAATGATGTTATATCAGCCTGGAGATGAAACGATCCCTTTTCAGCTAATCAGTCAAGAATTGCCCAATGATGATGAATTAGAGTGGTTCATAAGCGAACGATTAAATGGAAATGAAGTCGAAGGGTTAAGTGAAACTAAGGTAAGGTTTTTAAAGTTTCAATTGGATCTTAATTCCAATATACAAGATCATCATTATATGACTAATGCTTTGAAAAAAGTTCGTGATGAACGGTTGCAAGTTAAAAGAGAAAGTATACTTAAAATGTTAAGTTGGTTACATTATTCTAGTTGTCGAAGAGAAGCTTTATATTATTCATTTCAAGATGGGGTGGAAAATGCAACTACATACTGTTGTGATTACTGTGACTTTAATTTGGATAACTGGACTTTTCCGAATCAGATGGGCAATCATAAAATAACATTTTATTGGGAGAATCGGTTAAACGCCATTTTTAATAGAAGGTGACCTATATGAAAAAGAACAAAAAACCAAGCCAGGCCGAAATTGTAAAACAGTTGTCTGATCGTGAATTAATTATCAATGTATATGCCTCCCAATTTTTGTTCTTATTAATTGCATCGATTTTAGGCTTCTTTTTATTTAATTCTTTTAGTGAATTTTTAAGTTTATGGTATTTTGATGCAAAAGAAATAATAGTCTATGCTGTTTTACCTGCTTTAATAATCGTCACCATAAATGTAATTTTGGTTAAATTTTTACCGAAGAAATCTTATGATGATGGTGGAGTGAATGAACGCTTGTTTAAGGCTTTATCGATTCCTCATATTTTTGCAATCACACTTTTAATTGCATTTGCAGAAGAGGTTCTATTTAGAGGAGTCATTCATACTTTTGCTGGTTTTATTATAGCCAGTCTAATATTCGCTTTAATTCATTTCAGGTATTTAAATAAGGCTGTTTTGTTAGTATCCGTTTTGCTTTTATCTTTTCTGATTGGTTATATGTATGAAGTGACGAGTAATTTGATGGTCCCTTTTGTAGCGCATTTTTTAATTGATTTCTTATTAGGTATTTATTATCGACTATTTATGAGGTGACAACATTGAGTGTTGAACAAGAACAAATTAAAAAAAGCAGTGAAGAACATGAAGAATATGACGTTTTAAATTTACCTCCGCGAAGTAAGGTGCATCGTAAAAAGCGGAACAATAGCCAGGATGAACAAAGTGGTTCAAATAAAATTGAACAAGATGAGCGCGCGCCTAATTTATCCTTACATAAATTCAGTATTCATTTTGTGTTGATTCTTTTTATACTATTAATTATTAGCATCCCATTATATTATCAATATGTAATGCGATAATGATTATTTTTTCAACTGAATAAGCTTTAACAGTTTTTTATTAATTTAATATGATTTAAAATAGTGTGTAGGTATTAATATTTATACATACCTATACAGGCAATTTTTTCAGTGGTAAAGACATATACTATAAGAAGATATTAGTTGGAGGTGGTTGCGTGAGGCTAGAGCGAATTAGCGTTAACCAGTTTAAAATTTTTCTAACTTATGATGACTTAAATGACCGTGGATACTCCAAAGAAGATTTGTGGAACAATTTACCTAAAGCAAACCAGCTTTTTCAGGATATGTTATATGAGGCATCAGAGGAGCTTGAGATGGACCTAGATGGAATGTTAGTTGTTCGAGTTCATATGCTTCAAGCCCAAGGGATGATCATTGTTGTAACACAAAATGAAGGGGAAACGGATGATGAGTATATCGAGTTAAAAGTGACAATGGATGAGAGTAAAGAAATCATGTTCTCCTTTGATTCAATTGAACCCATTATACAATTATCTAGAACGTTACAGAATCAAGATGTAGAAGCTTCTGTATATCAGTATGATCAAAGGTATTACATGAAAGTGTTTGATCAAAGGTTACTTTCAAAAAAACGAGAAGATTTAATATCCATAATGTCAGAGTTCGGGGCGCCAAGCACAGTGACATCTTATGTGTTAGAAGAATATGGTGTTGAAATTGTAAAAAATAACGCAATAGAAGTAATGAATAAATATTTTAAATGACTTTTGAGGTGAATACATGAAGGTTGCAGTATTTTATGGTGGGACATCTAAAGAACGCGAAGTTTCACTATCGACAGGAAAGGGTATAATAAATGCACTAAAAGATTTAGATCACGACGTATTGGCAATCGACTTCGACCCAAGCCAGTTAAACTCATTAATTGATCAAATTAAAGATGTGGACTTAGTATTTATTGGTTTACACGGCAAGCAAGGTGAAGATGGGACTGTTCAAGGACTGTTAGATTTATTAGGAATTCCTTATGTAGGCTCTGGTGTTTTAGCTTCGTCACTAGCAATGGATAAATCAAAAGCAAAACAAGTGTTTGCTATGCATGATATCCCAGTTGCTAAAAGTATGACTTATCACTATAAACAAACGAGAACACAAGTGATTGAAGAAATTCAAAGCAGTTTTGATTTACCATTTGTTGTTAAACCTAACCAAGAAGGTTCAACTTTAGGCCTAACAGTAATTGAAACGTGGGATCAATTAAGCGAAGCAATTCAGATAGCTTTTACGCATGATTCTGACATAATCGTGGAAACATATGTGCAGGGAAGAGAACTGACTGTAGCTGTGTTAGGAAATAATGGTGATGAACAAGCGTTACCGGTAATCGAAATTGTTCCAAAAAGTAAATACTACGATTATGAGTCAAAGTATGCTGAAGGTGGAAGTGAGCATATCGTCCCGGCTGAAATTAGCGATGAGTTGACTGAGAAGATTTTAAATTACTCCAAAGTCGCTCATCAATCGCTAGGTTGCGAAACGTACTCACGTGTTGATTTCATTTTAAATGAAAAGTTAGGACCAGTCATTTTAGAGGTGAACACGTTACCTGGTATGACGCCGACTAGTTTATATCCTGACGCTGCAAAAGCAGTTGGATTAAGTTATACAGAAATGATTCAACTGTTTATCGATTTAACCCTAGAGAAATATAACTAATTTTTACGAAGTTTTTAGTAATTTTGCCTTGCAATTATATTGCATATTCTTGTTTAAGATGTATACTAATCATTGAAAGACATACTTAACATTGTTTGCATAGATATAGGAGGTAAACGAATGGTAGCCGAAAAGTCAGCAGATTCTCAAAACGAACAACCAAATGACATTCTAGTATCTACACAATCTGTAGTTAAAGATGCATTAAATCGATTGGGATATCCTGAAGAAGCTTATGAATTAATGAAAGAACCTGTAAGAATGATTACTGTTAGAATCCCAGTAAGGATGGATGACGGTAATATTAAAGTATTTACTGGTTATCGAGCTCAACACAATGACGCTGTAGGACCAACTAAAGGTGGTGTGCGCTTCCACCCAGATGTTACTGAGAAGGAAGTAAGAGCACTGTCAATTTGGATGACACTTAAGTCTGGTATCGTGGATTTACCATACGGCGGTGGTAAAGGTGGAATAATATGTGATCCGCGTGAAATGTCATTTAGAGAATTAGAAGCACTAAGTAGAGGTTATGTTAGAGCACTATCTCAAGTGGTAGGGCCGACAAAAGATATCCCTGCTCCTGACGTGTTTACTAATTCTCAAATTATGGCTTGGATGATGGATGAATACAGCCGAATTGATGAATTTAATAGCCCTGGCTTTATTACAGGTAAACCGATTGTGTTAGGTGGTTCGCACGGTAGAGAATCTGCAACTGCAAAAGGTGTTACAATTTGTATTGAAGAAGCATGTAAAAAACGTGGAATTAGCATTCAAGATGCACGTGTCATAGTGCAAGGATTCGGTAATGCTGGGAGCTTCTTAGCTAAATTTATGCACGATATGGGCGCGAAAGTTATAGCATTTCAGATGCTGAAGGGGCACTTCATGACCCTGAAGGTTTAGATATCGACTATTTATTAGACCGTCGTGACAGTTTTGGTACTGTTACGAACTTATTTGATGACACGATTTCAAATGAAGAAATGTTAGAGCTAGATACAGATATTCTAGTTCCAGCTGCAATCGAAAATCAAATAACAAAAGAAAACGCTAATGACATAAAAGCTGAGATCGTTGTTGAAGCGGCAAACGGTCCAACAACATTAGAAGCTACGAAAATTCTAACTGAAAGAGATATTTTAATCGTTCCAGACGTACTTGCATCATCTGGTGGTGTAACAGTATCTTACTTTGAATGGGTACAAAACAATCAAGGTTTTTACTGGAAAGAAGAAGAGGTTCAGGAGAAATTACGCGAGGTGTTAGTTAAAGCATTCAACAATGTATATACAACATCTCAAAACCGACAAATTGATATGCGTTTAGCTGCATACATGGTTGGCGTACGTAAGATGACTGAAGCAGCTCGCTTTAGAGGTTGGATTTAATATCTTTAAGTTGAATATTATAGTAAAATCTCCTATCATTATTTTTGGTAGGAGATTTATTTTTTTAAGTTCTGTAAATTTACTCACATAAAACGGTTTAACATAATAGAAGATGATTATGAATGTACTTAAGTTCTAATAGGAGTGTCAACAATATGCAAAGCGAGAAAGTCATTATAATTGGTGCAGGCCCATGTGGTTTGTCGACAGGAATTGAGTTAAAACGAAAAGGATTTGATCCACTCTTAATTGAAAAAGAAAATGTCGCGAATTCTTTATATCATTATCCGACACACCAAACATTTTTTAGTTCAAGTGAAAAACTAGAGATTGGTCAAATACCGTTTATTTCAGAAAGACAAAAACCTGTAAGAAATGAAGCATTAACGTACTACCGTACAGTCGCACAACGGACTGAATTAAGAATTAACACTTATGAACAAGTAATAAAGATAGAGAAACAACAAAATAATTCATATACTTTGCAAACGAAAACAAAAAATGGTAACGAGAAAACGTATTTTGCTAATTATGTAGTCATCGCAACAGGTTATTACGATAATCCAAATCGTTTAAATGTAAAAGGTGAGTCATTGCCTCATGTTTATCATTACTTTAAAGAAGCCCACCCTTACTTTAATCAAAATGTCGTTGTTATAGGTGGTAAAAACTCAGCAGTTGATGCAGCGTTAGAGCTTGAAAAAGCTGGTGCTCATGTAACTGTACTTTATCGAGGAAGTGATTATTCACCAAGTGTTAAACCATGGATCTTACCGAACTTTGAGTCTTTAGTAAGGCATAGAAAAGTTCGTATGGAATTTGATGCTGAAGTTGATGAAATTACAACACAATCTGTGCGATATAGTGTTAAAGGTGAACAGAGGGCAGTAGATGCTAATTTTGTTTTTGCAATGATTGGCTATCACCCAAACCAGCAGTTTCTTCAATCAGTTGGTATAACAATTGACAATGAAACAGGACGTCCAAAATTTCACGAACAGTCGATGGAAACGAATATTGACCATATATATATTTCAGGTGTTATTGCAGCAGGTTATAACAATAATGAAATTTTTATTGAGAATGGAAGACACCATGGAGAAAAAATTGCAAACGATATAGTAAATAAAGAAACTAGGTGAAGAATATGAGTAAAGTCGTACTAATTACAACAGGTGGCACGATAGCAAGTAAACCGAAACACCCAAGTGGAAAGCTATCATCAGGAGCTATGACTGGCGAAGAGCTTGCTGACTTATGTGAATTACCAGCTGAGATTGACATTCAGGTTGATTCTGCTTTTCAAAAGCCAAGTATTCATTTAGATTCAAATGACTGGATCAAGTTAAAACAAACGATTGAATACCATTTTCAAGACCCTGAAGTTTCAGGTGTTGTTGTAACACACGGTACGGATACAATTGAAGAAACAGCATACTTTTTAGATTTAACCGTTAGTGATGAAAGACCTGTTGTTGTAACAGGTTCGCAAAGGTCAATTAGTGACTTAGGCAGTGATGTTTATATTAATTTAAGGCATGCCATTTACTCTGCTTGTAGCTCTGATCTAAAAGGTATTGGAACTGTCGTTGTTTTTAATGAACGAATCTTTACGGCTAAACATGTTAAAAAAGAACATGCTAGTAACATTCAAGGTTTTAATACGTTTGGGTTTGGTTATGTAGGTATTATTGATAACGATATCGTTCAAGTATATCAGAAGCCAATACGTAGAGAAGTTTATCCTTTAGGAAGCTATTTGCCTCGTGTTGATATAGTAAAGTGTTACACAGATGGTGATGGGATCGTTATGGATAGCCTTGTTCAAGCCGGAACTAAGGGGATTATTTTAGAAGGTGTCGGTAGAGGTCAAGTTCCCCCTAAGATGATGCCAGCTATTAAAAAGGCGATTCAACATGGTGTCATTGTCATAATTACGACAGCATCCGAAGAGGGTGCAGTTTATCCAACTTATGATTATGAAGGTAGTGCATATGACTTAACGAACCATGGTGTGTTATTAGGTCATGACTATGATTGTAAAAAGGCGAGGGTAAAGTTAGCAGTGCAACTGTCGACAGACCAACGTAATATTCAGTTCAATTAAAAATATATAAAGTTAATTTTCTAGGCTAACAGATGGTAATTGTTTCTTCTGTTAGCCTTTTTTTATTTTCAAAGAATATTAACGGAAAAGATACAAAAAATAAGCAACAAGATTAGTCAGTAATTGAGGAGGATCAACATTGAGAAGGAAACATCAGATTAGCAAAATTATTATGATTTTAACGCTTTGTGTTGGAATAGTAGCATTTTTACCTGAAGAAACATCTGAAGGTTTTAGCGAACAGGTAATTCAAAAAGGAGCTACTGGTGATGATGTAGTTGAACTACAATCAAGACTTCAGTATATCGGCTTTTATAATGGCCGAATAGATGGAGTTTATGGATGGGAGACTTATTGGGCAGTTCGTAACTTTCAAGAAGAATTCGGTTTAGAAGAAGTTGATGGTTTAGTGGGTGAGAAGACAAAAGATATGCTTACTCGAGCAACCGAGTACGATGAACAATGGATTAGAGAACAATTAAATCAAGGAAGAGATTTCACACATTATGGTGAACAAGGTCGACAAGCACCTGATGATTCTGGAGCACAACCACCTTCAGACGAAGGAGCACCAAGTCAACCGCCTGCTGAAGAAGGAGCACCTGAACAAGCACCACAACCAGGCCAAGATGAACAAGCAGACCCAGGTGAACAACAGCCAGAAGGTCAAGAAGGAACGTTTGATGGTGATGTTCCTGAAGTACCAGAACAAGAGGAAGCACCTGAAGGCGAACAAGGTGAAGCCGTTAACGTGCCAGGTGGATTCTCGCAAAATGATATTCAACTGATGTCACAGGCTGTTTATGCTGAAGGGCGTGGTGAACCTTATAACGGTCAAGTTGCCATTGCTGCTGTTATTTTAAACAGGATAGAAGACCCTGAATTCCCTGATACAATTTCAGGAATTATATTTGAGCCGTTAGCTTTTGAAGCGGTTGATGATGGTCAAATATATATGGAACCAAATGAGCAAGCACGTGAAGCGGTGATGGATGCAATTAATGGCTGGGACCCATCAGGTGGTGCAACCTATTATTTCAACCCAGATACTGCAACGTCAGACTGGATTTGGTCAAGGCCACAAATTAAACGAATTGGTAAGCACATATTTATGAACTAGGAGGTAAGAAATATGGGTGCAGTTAGATGGATTATATACGTTGTTCTATTAGTAGGGTTGATTGGTGCCCTTGTTTGGGGGTATCAGGAACAACAAGAAAAAAATGCGGTACTAATTAAAGCGGAAAATAACTACCAGCGTTCTTTCCATGACCTTTCATACCGTGTAGATACTTTGAATGAGAAGATTGATACGGTGTTAGCTATGAATGCTCCAGACAATGTGTCGCCTCAGATGACAGATATTTGGAAAATTACGTCTGAAGCAAAGGCGGACGTATCTCAATTACCTTTAACACTAGTACCATTTAATAAGACTGAACAGTTTTTAAACAATATTGGAGAGTTCGCTTATCGTGTATCGATTAGAGGGTTGGATGATGATCCATTGTCTGAGGACGAAATAAATACATTAAGCCAACTTCAAGATCAATCAAATGAAATTAGACGTGATTTAAGAACCATTCAGCATGAAGTCTTATCAGACGGTGTTAGGTGGATGGATGTCGAAGTCATGTTAGCCACTAATGAACCGCGAGAAGACTCAATCATAAATGGCTTGCAAACGGTTGAGAAAAATGCTGAAAGCTATGACACTTTTGACGATTCTGTAGGGCTTTCTTCAGCAGAACGTGGTGATCAAGAGGTTGAAATTGATGGTGAAGAACAAACTGAAGAAGATATACGGGAAATTATAAGAGACTATTTTGAGTTAGATAATCAGGCTGAGACTG
>NZ_AKIF01000002.1 GCF_000269905.1 Alkalibacillus haloalkaliphilus C5 | reverse complement strand
GCTCACAAAAATTTATCAGCGCTCACAGAAATTTATCAGCGCTCACAGAAATTTATCAGCGCTCACAAAAATTTATCAGCGCTCAACACAAAATATCAGCACTCACATAAAAAAGCGAACGTCATTCGACGTTCGCTTCATTTACTCGAGGCATCTTTATTCCTTAATTTAATAATTCGATAAATGTGACTGACGATTACTTTCGCTACAGCGTAAGTTGGTACAGCAATAATCATCGCTAAAATACCACCGAATCGAGCTGCGAAAAGTAAAAGGAATATAATGGTGATTGGGTGTATTTGCAATTTCTTACCCATCACTTGTGGTGCGATCAAGTTACTTTCTAATTGCTGGATAATGACAACTATAATGATCACGAGCAATGCTTGGAACGGCGATTCTAACAAGCCGACGATAACGCCAGGAATTGTCCCGATCCACGGGCCGATAAACGGAATGAAGTTCGTAAACAAAGCAACGACCGCTAAAATAAGCGCAAAGCGTAGGTCGATGATCGTGTAACCGATATAAACGAGCACCCCGACAAAACAGCTCACAATAATTTGACCTTGAATGTACGAGCTGAGCGCATCATCCATCTCATCTAATATACCTCCAACATCATCTTGATAACGTTTTGGTAAAAAGCCAAGGATACGCTTTGGAAGGCGCTCGCCATCCTTTAATAAGTAAAATAATATGAAAGGTACAACGATAATCGAAATTAGAATGTTCGCCACAACACCGAGATAGTGTGTGATCTGTGATGCGATCGTTGAAAGAATGTTATCTATGTTTTGTTGTAACCCTTCAAAAAATTCGGTGATGGCATCTTCCTCAGGTGATATGCGGGAAAACCAGTCACTCGCTTGAATACTTAACAACATTTGGTTAGCATCGTCTATTAAGTCAGGTAATGTATTAACTAAATTATTAAATTGTCGTTGCAATTCTGGTGCGATGACCATGACTAAACCGGTTATAATACCAAGTCCGGCCACGAAAACTAATAAAACAGATAAAGGCTTGGTATGTATTTTGAAGAAAAGTCCACAAAAGGTCGGGTTAAGTAGTATAAAATCCCAGCGATTATAATAGGTATGAATAAGGTTTGAAAAAGCACAAAAATGGGCTGAAAAATAAAACTAACTTGTGTCGCTAGAAAAACAATTAAAAAAACAATAATAATCCCGTAACCAACTCTAAACCATTTTCCATCTGGCATTAAATCTCACCAACTCTCTTTTGTTTCTCTCTACATTTGTTACTATTCTAATATAACGGAAAAAATTGTGAAACTATTATCTATTATTATATCTAATTTTCGTAGTTATATAAGTTATAGAGTAAAATTAAATGCGTTTTTCTTTAATTTTTTTAGTTTTTCGTGCATAATTATAATAAACAGAATATTCAAACTTTAAAATTCTGGGGTGGTGGCCATGCAGTCAGTAAAAATGTTAAAACCTTATTATGTCAAGAAGGATGAGCGGTTTGTTCGTATTATATTAGCTTTCCAATACTTTTCAGTTGTTATGGATGACCAGCTATATCATTTTATTCCGTTAGAGGCTAGAGAAATCGTCATTGATCGATATAATCGTGAAATTGTTAATAAACAGGATCAATTTGTGTTTCAAAAAGGGGTTAACTATATTAAGTTGCCACTCTATAAACTGATGAAGTTTGAATCGTTCGAAGAGCAGTTGAACAATATTACAGATGAATATTTTGATGAGCAGCCTCGCGTGACACAAGCCGAAGTTGATTTAGTTGTATCACAATTAGTCGAGCAAAATATCTATCGCCTAATTGATCAATCGTTAGTTCAAGGGGATAAGGACCAGTTTTTAGAGTTAACGAGTTATTTATATTCAAATGAATAAAAATGAATAAATAACTAAACGGGTGGCGAAAAGCCACCCCGTTTAGTTATTCCGTTACTTTGCTTGTTGTTAAAAACTCTCTAATTTCGTCTTTACTAATTCCGGCCTCTCTTGCTTCTTTCATTAGCTGAACCCACTCGTTGTCAAGCCCTTTGATTAAACGAACTTCCATAGCCAATGTGCGCATTCCCTTTTCCCCCAAATAGATGAGGTAGCTTTGCAATCATAGGTATTCCCTTAGACCAACAGCTTTGCGTCCCTTTCTTTCAAAAGGTTTGCCTTTTTCTACACCGAAATTATTATTCTAATTATAATATTATAGTTTTTTCAAAGATTTAATAGCCCCTTTTCATCCAAAAATTTCTACAAAATAATAGGTTGTTTTTGAATTTTATGGGTAAATGAACCTAAAAATGTCAAAAAGCTTCACTTTCTTCTAACCAACTATTGACCTCTTTGAAAATAGAAGTTTTAATATTATCTTTTCTCGCTTCATATTCTTCTTTAAATTCATCAATTGTTTGTTCAGGGATTAAGTGATCATTGGCTGCAGATTCCATTTCAGCTATAAGTGTTTCAAACTGTCGATCAGCTTTTTCTTCTATTTCATTTGCTTCGCGTTCATACTTCAATAGGTTAAAACCTTGGGAAATAATATTTTGACCTGAACCAACTTCATCTAACACATCGTCTTTTAAAGACTCAATGTCGCTTAAGATCGATTGTTCTAATTCATTAAATTGCTCTTCATATTGCGCAACTAAATCAGTTTCTTCCCTATGAATAACCTGGTTGGAATAGGAGACTTCCAAGTAATCTTCTTCAATAATTTGGGCATATGTATGCTCATCCACTTCATCCTCATCTCCACTACTAGACGGTGTATTCGAGAATTCCAAGTAATGAAAAGAGAAATGGTAAACAGCATAAGCAGTAATAAAGGTCATAACTAAAAACATTTTGCGCATCGTAGACGACCTACCTTTCTGCAAGCATTGTTGCCCAATTATTAAAATTTTATACGGTCAAAATTAGACATTTTTAGCTAATTTTCTAGCTATACTGTTTCCTGGAAAACCCCGTCCGTTGTTATGGTATATCCTTACAAATGCTCTTAATTGTTACGAAAAATACTATTTTCCAACATGGTTTTAGTGTGGGATAATAAGTGTCGAAGTTTTTAAAAAATTTAATAAAGGAGTTTTCTGTGTGAGTGGTAAGAATTTAACAAGACAGAAACTAGACAAAACACTTAAACCACATTGGGTATGGGCGATTGCACTTGGTTCGTCTATCGGTTGGGCTTCTTTCGTTATGCCGGACACTTGGATGGGTGAATCTGGTCCGTTAGGTGTTATTTTAGGTTTAACGATTGGTGCATTACTCATGATCATTATTGCGATCAGCTATGGTGTGCTCATTCGTAATTATCCAGTATCGGGCGGGGAGTTCGCCTATGCTTTCCTTGGTTTAAGTCGATTACATGCATATATTAGTGGCTGGTTTTTAACCCTCGGTTACATATGTATTGTCGCACTTAATGCAACCGCGTTCTCATTAATGCTTAAGTTTATTTTCCCGAATTTTATCGAACAAGTAAAAGTTTACGAAATAGCAGGTTGGGAAGTTTATTTAACTGAAATTATTATCGCAACTGTATTAATTGGTATTTTTACTTTATTAAACATAAGAGGAACGACAATTTCCGGAAGATTGCAATTTATTTTTGTTGCTATATTAATCGCAGGTGTTTTAACGGTTACGATCGGAATGACATCAAGTGGAGAGACGTCGTTTAGTAACTTAACGCCAGTGTTTACACCAGAGATATCCGCACTTGCTGCCATATTAACAATCGTTGCAATCGCACCGTTTGCTTACGTTGGGTTTGATAATGTACCGCAAGCGGCAGAGGAATTTAAGTTTTCCTCGAAAAAAGCGTTAACGTTAATCGTATTGGCTATATTCTTTGCTGCAGCCATTTATTCATTAATGATCGTTGCAACAGGTGTCGCAATGCCGTGGCAACAACTTTCTGAAGCGAATCATGCTTGGGGAACTGGTGTTGTCGTACAAGAAGTATTAGGTACAGGCGGTTTAATAGTGTTAGCAACGGCATTAACGATGGGTATTTTTACTGGTTTAAATGGATTCTTAATTTCATCAAGCCGTGTGTTATTTGCTATGGCTAGAGGTAAAGTGTTACCAAAAGCTTTCTCACATTTACATTCAAAGTATAATACACCGTACTTTGCAATCATTTTTGCTGCCATTGTTGCCATTATTGCACCGTGGTTTGGTCGTGAAGTATTAGGTTGGATTGTGGATATGTCATCAGTCGGTGTATCAATCGCCTTTTTCTACACAACGTACACAGCATATAAACTATTAAGATGGAATGATCAAGACCCTAAATTCGACCCAGAACTGCATATCGTATCACCTGGGAGAAAGGTCGTCACATTACTAGGTATGGTCGCAAGTTTATCTTTCTTAGTGTTGTTATTGTATCCAGAATCTCCAGCTGCGTTAGGAATTGAATCATTAATTGCGTTATTAGTTTGGGTTGTAATTGGTGTTATTTTCTATATTGGCCGTCGGAAGGAGCTAATGAAATACACGAGAGAAGAGTTAGCTTACTTAATATTAGGAGAAGAGAAGTTTAAGTTAAATAAAGACGAAGATAAATAATAATTATCAATTTATAATAATTATAAAAAGTTGTTTAAAATTTCATTTATTTATCAACTTGTTCTTCATTATTTGAATTTATTTTTCAATGTCGAAAGGATTGTAAATGGTATATAACTATAATAAAATGTAATTAACCTCGATCATAAAGGTTGATTAGACGCTATCTTTTTTCTTGGCCACCTAATTTATTTAGGTGGTCCTTTTTTTGTTTTAAGTGCTTTATTGCAATAAAAAAAGCTAGAGTTAAACTCTAGCTTTTAAAGACCTTGATCTTCATTCTCTTCTTCATCTTTTTTCGCCTCAACATATTGGCTATCAATTTGTAAATGCGTTCGCAACTCCTTACTTATATCACTAATGCTACGCTCATCTAAATCAAAATAATAAATATCATTAGCCCACAAGTCATTACCTTCTAGTTGGTGTTGTTCTATTTCAAGTCCATCGTTACCTGTTACGTATTCGTGTAAACTAACAAGCTGGTCAAATGATATATTCGTTGTCATTCGGTCACCAATTGATTGAATTAACGAATTGTAACGAGTAATCGAGGAGAACGATAACGTTTGATCGATAATTGACTCAAGTATTTCCATTTGACGGTTACCGCGTTCAAGGTCATTGTCATGTTGCCTCGTTCTTGCCATCGCAAGCGCTTCTTCGCCGTTTAACGTTTGTTCACCAGGTTGAATGACGACAGTTCCTTGATCTGTGCTATCTGTTTCTTCTAAATAGTAAGGGACATCGAAGTCTACTCCGCCTAAAGCATCAACCGTATCGACAAAAGCCATAAAGTCTAACCTAACATAATAATCAACTGGAACATCTAATAAGTCTTCAACTACTGAGACCGTTTCATCAAGGCCGCCGAATCCATGGGTGTGATTAATTTTATCCTTTGAATATTGATAACTTACATCGACATATGAATCACGTGGAATACTAACCATATTGACTGATAGATCATCTTTGTTAAATGTAGCTAGAACAAGTGCGTCTGCTAAGCTTGACGTACCTTGTCTTGTATCACTATCATCGACACCGACGAACAAAATAGAAATATTGTCTTCACTCGGGTCAACTTCTTCTTCACGTTGTTCAGAGTGTTCACCTCGTTCAAGGTCTTGATATGATTCTGTTACCGCTTTTTCAGCTTCTTGATAAAGATTGAAAAAGTAATAGGTAACACCACCAGCTGCTAATAGGAAAGTCACCAGTGTTCCAATTAATAACTTTTTCTTAAAACTCATTTCGGATTCCCCTTTTATATTTGAATATCACGCTCAATATATTTTTCCTCACCATCATGCATTTCGACTTGATCACTTGTAAAATCAATAATCCAGCCCTTGAACGAATCGACATCTGATACTGGAACTAAGACGTGGAAAGAGACACGCTCAGTATAATCAATGTTTTCAATTAACTGCTTATGGTTTCTTAGTTCATTTTCAAGCTTCCCTAACATGCCATACTCAGCAGTAATCATAACTTCTCTCATTAAAGAGCGTTTAACAGCACCAATTTGGCGAATTGCTTCTGAAGTTGAATTAGAATAAGCGCGAATTAAACCACCTGCCCCAAGCTTAATTCCTCCAAAATAACGAGTGACGACAACCGTTGTGTCTTTTAAGTCCATTTGCTTTAAAACTTCAAGCATTGGCACACCAGCTGTACCACTCGGTTCACCGTCATCTTGTGCTTTTTGGATTAAATTTTGTTCTCCGATCATATAGGCAGAACAATTGTGTGTTGCACTAGCGTGTTCTTTTTTGATTTTTTGTATAAATGCTTGCGCTTCTTCTTCAGTTTCGGTACGTTTGATATGACCGATAAATCGTGATTTTTGTATATTGATTTCATGTTTTCCTTCATTTTTTACAGTTAAGTAATTTTCTAACATAATGATATCCTCCTAAACTATCATTATATAGAAACTAAATATGTTGGGCAATTATATAGACGAATTTTATACCCATTTAGTTACAGGGAAATGAAAAAAAGGACAAAATAAATCAAAACCCCCAAAAGTTTTTGCATAAATGACGAACAATATAGTAATAATGGTGGAGGAATCTCTATGTCAAAAGTTTTAGAACAAGACCAAACCTTAAATCGAATCATCGAAGAAATGGTCAATGTCGTATCAAATAGTAAAGAAGAAATATTTGACCTAGGTGAAAATGCTCGTAAAGAACAACAAGAACTAGCTAAAGAAGTTTTACAAATTCGTAAAGACGTTAGTAAAATGATTGACGAAAATGATCAACTGGAGCGAAGGTTGAAGTTAGCACGTCAACGGTTAACTGAAGTTAGTCGAAACTTTAGTAAGTATTCTGAAGAGCAAGTACAGAAAGCTTATAACGATACGCACGAATTACAGACGAAATTAGTCGTCCAGCGCCAACAAGAGGTTGGACTTATTAAGCGACGAGACGAATTAGAACATCGCATCAGAGGTTTAAATGAAAATATTGAGCGAACAGAAAACCTTATTGGTAAAGTTAACGTCGTGTTAAACTACTTAGTGAACGATTTCCAAAATGTTAATGAAGCAATCTCTTCAGCGAAAGAAAAATATGAATTTGGCTTACAAATTATTGACGCACAAGAGGAAGAACGCCGGAAGTTGTCACGTGAAATACACGATGGTCCAGCACAAATGTTAGCTAACGTTATGATTCGTTCAGATATTGTACAGAAAACGATTCGTGAGCGTGGTGTTGATGAAGCGTTGAAAGAGATGAAAGACGTTAAGGAAATGGTTCGTGGGGCTTTGTATGAGGTGCGAAGAATTATCTATGACTTAAGACCAATGGCTTTAGATGATTTAGGTCTAGTTCCGACATTGAGAAAATACTTATCTACAATTGAAGAATATCACAATATTAAAGTTGAATTTAAACCAAACAATGACGGAGATCGTTACTCACAAAAATTTGAAGCTGCTGCTTTCCGATTAGTGCAAGAAGGTGTTCAAAATGCACTTAAGCATGCTAATACGAGCTTAATTCAAGTCCGCTTTGAACAAGCATATAATAAGTTGAACATCCATATTGTTGACTATGGGAAAGGGTTCAATGTCGATGAGAAAAAAGAAGATTCTTTTGGGTTAACAGGAATGCGTGAACGTGTTGAAATGTTAAATGGTCAAATGGACATTAAGTCTACAGAGGGTAAAGGGACTAAAGTATCGATATCACTGCCGATTATGTATTAATAATTCAGATTTATTTATAAATTTGCATGAAATAGTACCTAGCTGACCATATTTGTAGTATAATTATATTAATATTTTACGGGGGATCAAGAGCGGCTTGAGTAACGATTAGGATTGAAGGAGGAGTATCATGTCAACAAATATCGTTCTTATAGACGATCATAAACTTTTCCGCGAAGGAATTAAGCGCATCTTAGAGTTTGAAGAAAGTTTTAATGTCGTTGCTGAAGCTAGCGATGGATCAGAAGCTTTAGCTGTCATTGATGAAAATGAACCAGACGTCGTTATTATGGATATTAACATGCCGGATGTTAATGGAGTAGAGGCTACTAAGCAATTAATAGACCAACACGGTGACCTTAAAGTCATTATTCTATCAATCCATGATGATGAATCTTACGTTACACACGCTCTTAAATCAGGTGCACTAGGATATATGCTAAAAGAGATGGATACAGAAGAACTAGTGAACGCCATCAAAGTCGTCAGCAAAGGTGGATCATACATCCATCCAAAAGTGACGCACCGATTAATCAATGAATATCGCCGACTTTCAAATGTTGGTGGCGAAAGCAAGAAGCAGCATTTGAGTATATCGAATATCGTAAGCCCCTTCATTTACTTACTCGCCGCGAATGCGAAGTTTTACAATTGATGACAGATGGGCGCAGCAATAGAGGAATTTCAGAAGATCTTTATATTAGTGAAAAAACGGTGAAAAACCACGTGTCTAACATTCTTCAAAAAATGAATGTGAATGACAGAACACAAGCCGTTGTTACAGCCATTAAAAATGGCTGGGTACTTGTAAGGTAGAAAGTCACCACTCACGAATTGTGAGTGGTGATTTTTTCTTTTGTACGATATTAAAAAATACCGATGCAAAAAGGGACACGTTATTGTAAAATATGGATTAGGGAGGTCGATGGTATGAAAACAGCTGTTTTAACTGATAGCACGGCATACATACCTCAAGAACAATTAGATCATTGGAATATATATATGGTGCCGCTCAGTGTCACATTTGGTGATGAAAGTTATCGTGAATTAGTTGATATAACAACTAAAGAGTTTTATGAAAAAGTAAGAACTGAAAAAGATTTACCGAAAACAAGCCAGCCGTCTGTAGGTGACTTCACAACGAAATTCGAAGAGATTGCAAACGACTATGACGCCGTTGTCTCAATTCACTTATCAAGTGGAATTAGCGGGACATATCAAGCGGCTGTTTCAGCAGGCGATATGGTTGACGGTTTAGAAGTTCATCCATTTGATTCTGAAATTAGTTGTATGGCACAAGGCTTTTACGTACTAGAAGCGGCTCAAATGGCACAAGACGGTGCAACACCTGATGAGATCTTAAATCGTCTTAAAGAAATGAAACAAGATTTGAATGCATACTTCATGGTGGACGACTTAAGCCATCTAGCGCGTGGTGGTCGCTTAACAGGTGCACAAGCAATGGTCGGAAGCTTATTGCAAGTGAAACCTTTACTTCACTTCGAAGATACAAAAATCGTACCATTCGAAAAAATCCGTACAAGCAAAAAAGCTTACAAGCGTATGGAAAACTTACTAAGCGAAGCAGCAGAAGAAGCCGAGCAAATGAAAGCAGTCATCATCCACGCCGAACGAGAAGAAACTGCGAACAAGTGGAAAGACGAGCTATCAGAAAAATATCCAAACGTAGAATTTGTTATCAGCTACTTTGGACCAGTAATTGGCACACACCTCGGTGAAGGCGGCCTCGGTTTGGGTTGGTATAAAGTAAAATAAAAGGTGCGCAGATGAGACAAGCTCATCTGCGTTTTTTATTTTGTGGGTGAGCGCTGATAAAAAGTCGTGAGCGCCGATAAAGTGGATGCGAGCGCTGATAAAATATCGTGAACGCCGATAAAAAATCGTGAGCGCCGATAAATGATAAGCGAATGCTGATAAAAAATCATGAGCACCAATAAAAAATTCCTAACCCACCCCCTAAATTAATCCAAAACTCTTCTCTTTTCATAAAAAATTGACTATAATATTGCTTTAGAAAGGAAGTGTTATATGAAATGATTTTATTACCTCAACAAAAACCCTCGAGTCTAGCTCAGCTAGAAGTCATCGCCCCTCGACTAATGAGCCATTCCCCAGTGTATCAAAATGTTCGTGACCGATATCGCCGTGAGAAATCAGGCTATGATGGAGAGCGATCTCTAAACTATTATTTCAACTTCTTACCACAAAGCGCAATCTATTTACATGGCCTCCGTGTCGAAGAGCGGCAATACACTTTCCAAATTGACCACTTAATACTATTCCCTAACTTTTTCCTTATAATTGAAGTGAAAAATAATGCTGGCCTCATCAAGTACAACACCGAAACCGGGGTGCTCAAGTGCATTAAACGTGACGGAACTCATGAACATTATGGTGACCCTTTTATCCAAGCGAGAATTCAGCGTTTTAAACTCAAGAAACTCCTCGAACCATCTGGATTCACTGTTCCTCCAATCCACACGTTAGTCGTCTTTTCTCACCAAGATGCTGTTTTGGAAATTGAAGGACGTCAGCCCGATCTAATTATTAGCCAACGCCTCCCGTGGAGAGTATCCGAGTTAGAACAAAAATATTCCAAACCTATCTTTTCAAACGAAGAGTTAATTTATATAGGAAAAGTGCTTAAAAATAACCACAAGCCCAAAGAAGTCGACATCATGAAGGAGTGCAATATTCAGAAGGAACATATTAGAAACGGCGTTTGGTGTACCAATTGTAAAAAATATATAATGAAGCGTATAAATCGTAACTGGAGGTGCCCTTCCTGTAAACACAAAGATTCTAATGCTCATATAAAAGCCCTTGAAGAGTACAAGTTGATCTTCGGGAGTGAAATAAAAAATAAACAAGCTAGAGAGTTTCTTCAAGTACCAAATGACATAGCCAAAAGGTTGCTGAAGAAAACTTGCTCCTCATATGTAGGCGAGAGGAAGACGAGAGTTTATACTTTATCCTAACTTATGAGGCAAGCGCTGATAAACTCGTGTGAACGCTGATAAATATTTACGAGCGCCGATAAAAAGTATGTGAGCGCCGATAAATTTGTCTGAATGCTGATAACAAGTTCCCGAACTCCGATAAAAAACTCTGAGCGCTGATAAATGCTAACCATCACTCCCACTATATCTATAAAATCAAAGAGAAAGGACAACCCCTATGAAAACAACTCCCCCACTAATCGAAGACCTGGCAAGAAGATTTTCTACTAAACTATTACTCAAACATGAACTCAACCTATCAGAGCACCGATTCCAATATTTAATCACGCATCAACATATCGAACGAGTCCCTGGAATCAGCTCAGCGCTCAACTTCCACCAATGCAACCGTTGCCTTAACAAAAATCAAATGCTATTCGGTAAAATTCCACAGCGCAACAGCAAATCTATCATCTATTGCAAAAAATGCATTCAAATGGGGCGCGTTAGTACAAAGGAGCCGCTCTACAGATGGACTGGGCCAATGCCGATGCGCCACAATGTCGCGAACCCTCTCAAATGGCGAGGGATCCTAACACCACTACAAGAAAAGGCGTCACAAAAAATGGTCGAATCCGTAAACAATCGATCTAAGCTATTAATTTATGCTGTCTGTGGGGCTGGTAAAACGGAGATGCTTTATGCGGGGATCCAGGAAGCAATCAAGCAAAACAAAAGAGTGTGCATTGCGACACCGCGCGCGGATGTAGTAAGGGAACTGGCGCCACGATTACGCCGAGATTTCCCAACAATTCATTCAGCTGCGTTATACGGCGGGTCAACGGAACGTGATCTAAACAACCACCTCGTCATTGCAACAACACACCAATTGTTACGCTATGAAAATTCGTTCGACGTCATGGTCGTCGATGAAGTCGATGCATTCCCTTACCATCGTGACAAAACACTTCCAAAAGCCGTCGCCCGGGCCTCCAAATCAGATAGCACGCAAATCCACTTAACCGCTACACCAAGGCGATCCCACAAGCTGCAAATCGCAACGAAGCAAATCCCGACAGTCTCAATTCCTAGCCGTTATCACGGGCACCCAATCCCAACTCCGACATTCCAAGCAATCCTTCGACTTAACGATTCGTTAGAAAAGGATAAAACCCCAACAAAAATCACTCGCTGGATCAACGAAAAACGAACGAACAACCGCCGCTTTTTACTGTTCGCACCGACAATCCAACTTGCAGAATCACTAGCAGAAAAACTAGACATGCCTTATGTCCACGCCGAAAGCCCATACCGTGAATATTTAATCAAACAGTTCCGAGCTCGTAATTTCGAATCATTAATAACGACGACAATTCTCGAACGAGGCGTTACATTCCCATCAATTGATGTAGCGGTCATTCAAGCGGACCATCATGTGTTTGATGAAGCGGCACTGATCCAAATTGCTGGCCGTGCAGGTCGAAGTGCTAACGACCCGACAGGCGATGTAACCTTTTTCTACGAATATAAAACGAATGCGATGATTCAGGCACGCAACTATACAATTTTGAAAAATAAAGAAGCGAAGAGGTGCACAGTATGATTTGCTACCTTTGTTTAAAACCGATTAAAGAAGACACGACTTGGAGCAACTTCCTAAATCCACAACACCGCACGATTTGCGACCACTGTGATGACAAACTTGAACAAATCACTCAACCATTTTGCCAAAAATGTATGAAACCGACTGCCGATCAAAAGTGTAGCGACTGCATCCGCTGGGAACAACACTTTGGCCAAGATCCTCTTGAGCGAAACGTTTCCATTTATACATATAACGAGTATATGAAAGACTTGATCGCACGTTTTAAATACCGTGGCGATTATGAGCTGATTAACGCTTGGAAAAAGAATGTCCGCGAAACTTTTAAGGAACATTTCAAAAACCAAGACCTTTCAATAGTCCCAATCCCACTCGGTGATGACCGCTACTCAATTAGACAGTTCAACCAAGCCGAAGCAATCGCAATCCTACTAACCGAACCGATTCATCACATCCTCACACGTCAAGATGGCCAAAAACAATCAAAAAAATCAAGACGCGAACGAGTTTTCTCCAACAACCCTTTTCAAATCACCCAACCCTCACCCAAATCGATCCTGCTAATTGACGATATTTACACGACTGGCACGACCATTCGCCAAGCTGCGTCACTTTTAAAAGAAAGAGGTGCCGAACATGTCCAATCTTTAACTTTAATTCGAAGCTAAATTTTCCTTAACCACTTTGTAAATAGAAATTGTTGTCGATATAATAGATAGAAGAAGATCGAGGAGGAATCGGGATGGGAGAATTAGCGAATTGCCCAAATTGTGGGGAGCTTTTCGTGAAAGGAGCACAAACAGTATGCCGGACATGTTTTCTTGAAGAAGAAGAAAAGTTCGAGACAGTCTATAGCTTTATAAGGAAAAAGAAAAACCGTACAGCAACAATGGGTCAAGTGTCTGATGAAACAGGGGTTGAAAAGTCATTAATTCAAAAATGGTTAAGACAAAGACGAATTCAGCCTGGAACTTTTCCAAATTTAACTTATCAATGCGAGCGGTGTGATACGCAAATTTATGAAGGTAAACTTTGTTTGGATTGTGCAGATGTTCTAAAGAGTGATTTACAGCAAGGTGAAGTAAAAACAATCGCCGAAAAAGAAAACGAAAAGAAGCGACAAAAAGTTTATTTCAATGTTGATCAAGAAAATAAATGGAGAAACTAAACATCTTCGCGAACAAACCGATATAATAAGAAGAAATGTTCGTTCGATAAAGGGGTGAGAAGGGTGAAAATTAATCCGACTAACAAGCCGTATTTAAACCCATACCAGAAGCAAATGCAAAATCAGCCAATGAAACAATCTAACCAACAATCAGATAAAGTTGAGATTTCGAATAAGGCGAAGGCGATGCAGGAAAGTAATACGATCGAAAAGGCACGCCAAGATCACGTTCAGTCGATTAAGCAACAAGTTCAAGATGGAGAGTATGATGTTGATTTGAAAAAGACAGCTGAGAAATTGTTAGAATTTTATCGTCGCTAAGGAGGACTTCCGTTGTTAATCGAGTCCATTATTGAGAAGTTAGAAAAAATTAACCAACTAAACGAAAGCTTATATCAATTGTCTCAAGATAAAACAGAACGCCTGAAAAATAATGATCTTGAGGCATTCAATGAGCTTTTAATAAAAGAGCGTAAACATGCCCAAGCAATCGACCAGCTTGAAGCAAAACGTGTTCAAGAAACAGATGCATGGTTCCAACAAAATGACTTAAGTGACCAAGAGCAGACAATTACAAATATAATCGAAAACCTTAAAGACGGTGAACACAAACAACGTCTTGAAACTTTATATGAAAAGCTAGTTTTTATACTAGCTAATTTAAAGCAACAAGAACAATTAAACCATGATCTAACACAACAATCTTTACAATACCTTGAATTAACATTAGATCTAATTAAGCCGACTTACCAAAAGGACTTAAACTACCGTAAGCCACAACAAGAAACGAACCAAACGACAAACCGTTCAGTATTTGATTCAAAAGCTTAGTTCTTGAGAGGAGCATAACTATGGCGACATCGACATTTCACGGATTAGAAGTAGCAAGACGAGCACTTGCTACACAACAATTTGCTTTACATACAACAAGTCATAACATATCAAATGCGAATACAGAAGGTTATTCTAGACAGCGTGTAAACTTTGAAGCATCGCAAGCCTTTCCAATGCCTGCTCGAAACGCACCACAAATGTCTGGCCAACTTGGAACAGGTGTTGAGGCTGGCCAAATCGAACGCATTCGTGATCAATTCCTAGACTTTCAGTACCGTGCTGAAAACAACCAAGCTGGTTACTATGAAAGTAAAGCAGAGGCGCTAAAGCGTATGGAAGACATTATGAATGAATCGAGTGATTCAGGCCTTGCAAGCACGATGGATCAATTTTGGGAATCGATTCAAGACGTTGCTACCAACCCAGAAGATGGTGGTGCTCGCCGTGTCATGCAACAGCGTGGACAAGCAGTAGCAGAAACGTTCCACCACTTACACGAGAAATTGACGGACGTTCAAGGTGAATTGAAAAACCAAATGGATACAAACGCTGGACAAGTTAACACACTCGTTAATCAAATCCAACAAATTAACGACCAAATAAGTCGTGTCGAGCCTAATGGTGATTTACCAAACGACCTATACGACCGAAGAGATGTCTTAATCGATGAACTATCTCAACACGTCAACATAGACGTATCTTATGAATCAAATGGTGGCCACTCAAAAGCGAGCGCTGAAGGTCAAGCGATTGTTACGCTAGTCGATAACAATAGATCAGATATTGAAGGTGGCACTTTAATTGATGCTGAAAACAATATGAGAGGCTTAGAAATTCAATTTAATGGAGAAAATGATGAAATTGTTTCAGGTGTAGGGATAGGGCCGATAGGTGAAGATGGCGAAGTTGATGTAGAACAAACTATCGAAGCAAGCAACTTTAATTCACCAGGAAAATTACAAGGCTTAATTCATGCGAATGGGTATGACTCTGGTGAAACAGATGATGGAGACAATCCAATTTATGCAGGGGATTATGTCGAAATGATCGATGGATTAAACCAAATGGCTCATGCATTTGTTAATGAATTCAACGCTCAACACGAACAAGGTTATGACTTAAATGGTGATGAAGGTGTTAATTTCTTTAATGAACTTGAAAGCTCGGAAAATGCCGCTGCGTCCATTTCAGTTTCAGATGCTATTTTAAATGATGAAAATTTAATCGCAGCCAGTGGCACAGGACATCCAGGCGATGGATCAAATGCGAGAGCACTATCTGATGTAAGAGACGAAAATATCGATGAACTTGGTGGCCAATCCACACAAAAGTATTATGAAGCATTAATTGGCGACTTAGGTGTAAAAGCCCAAGAAGCTAACAGAATGGCACAAAACACGTCTGACTTACGTGAGTCTGTAAATAATAACCGTGAATCGATTAGCGGTGTGTCATTAGATGAAGAAATGTCCAACATGATTAAATTCCAACACGCTTACAACGCAGCAGCGCGTAGTATGACGGTTGTTGACGAGACGTTAGATCGTGTTATTAACCAAATGGGTATTGTCGGAAGGTAGGTGATTCATAATGCGCGTTACACAAAACATGTTAAACAATAGTATGTTAAATAACTTGAGACAAAATAGTGCTGAAATGCAACGTTCGATGGAACAACTTTCAACTGGTAAGAAAATTAACCGTCCTTCAGATGATCCAGTTGTAGCGATGAAAGGTGTAGACTATCGCTCAGAGCTTTCAAAAGTTGATCAATATGAACGTAACATGTCAGAAGTAAGAAGTTGGATGGATACTTCTGATGAAGCGATGAATGAAGCGGGGCAAAGTTTGCAGCGAATTCGGGAGCTCGTTGTACAAGCTAGTAATGATACTTATGATCAAGATGACCGTGCTAATATGGCAAGTGAAGTTGATGAAATTAAAAACCACCTGACTGAATTAGCGAATTCTAGAGTTAATAACAAGTACATTTTCAACGGTGCAAACACGTTAGAGCCACGATTCGACATTGATGAAGAAGGTAATAGAACATCAGATAATGCCAACAATGATGCTGTTGAAATCGAAGTATCTGATGGTGTTTATATCCAATCAAATATTAATCCCGAAAATGCATTTTCTGAAGAGATGTTTAATAGTTTGGATAATGTCGTTGATGCTCTAAGAGGCGGTGACCTAGAAGAAGGTGAAGACGGCGCTGAAACTAGAGTAAGCCAATTTCTTGATGAATTAGATGACCACAGTCAAAGCTTAGTAAACGAGCGTGCGGACTTAGGTGCTCGTATGAACCGTGCCGACTTAATTGAAAACCGACTTTCACAACAAAAAGTGACAACGAACCAACTAAAATCTAATAATGAAGATGCCGATATGGCAGAAGTTATTATGAATTTACAAATGCAAGAAAATGTACACCGTGCATCACTAGGAGCAGGTGCGCGCGTGCTTCAACCAACATTAATGGATTTCTTAAACTAATTTAGCTATCTGTGAAAGCAGATAGCTTTTCTACATAGTTAAGAAAGTAGGGAAAACAAAATGCAACTACCACCTATTCATTATCATATTCAAAAAGGCCAAATCGCTATTAATCAAACAGATGCCCAAGTTCAAATAAACCAAAGAGAAGCGGACTTGCAAATAAGCCAGCCCGAAGCGGACCTTCAAATTAATCGTACACCATCGAAATTAACAATTGATCAAACCGCAGCTTGGCGTGATATGGGGATCATAAGTATTGAAGAATCAATCTCTAATAGTGCTAGTGAAGGTATGCAAAAAGCTATAGAAGGAATGGCTAGGCGAGCGCGTGACGGTAACGAAATGCAACGGATTGAAAATGGTGGAGATGCTATTCCGCGAATTGCTAAGCGAAATATGCCAAATGAACGTCAAGACTTTACGATTGGCTTTATACCCTCATCGTATTTCGCCGTCGATATTAATTATGACCCAGGTGATGTTGAAGTTAATATTCAAAAGAATGATCCAATTATAGAAGCAAGAGCAAATAAACCGATCTTAGATTACACCCCTGGACAACTCGATACTTATTTAGCGCAAGAACCACATTTTGAAATAGATGTAGACATGGACACTTTCCGAGTACAACAGCTTGATATGAAAATTTAACAGAAGGGTTGATTAGACCTATGAAGATCGAAACACTTTATTTTGAAACAGTTGAAGTAGATGAAAAAGATATAATCCATTTTGAAAACGGATTGCCAGGATTTCAAAGCGAAACAGAATTTGTGATGCTAGATTTAGAGGGGAATCCAGCTTTCAAAGTATTACAATCCGTCCAAACTGAATCACTTGCTTTTGTCGTCACCAATCCATTTTTGATTCAACCTGATTATGAATTTAAACTTGATGATTCAACGATTGAACAATTAAATGTAAAACAGCCAGAACACATTTCAGTTTGGTCTATTGTTACCTTGAAAGAACCATTTGAGAAATCAACACACAACCTCCAAGCACCAGTTGTTATTAATAACGAGAGTAAAAAAGCAAAGCAAATATCACTAAACCACCCAAGCTACCATACGAAACACTCGATCAAAGGAGGGGAGCATCAACATGTTAGTTCTGACTAGAAAACAAGGTGAGTCAATACAAGTTAATGATGATATTGAAATTAAAGTTCTATCAGTAGATGGAGACCAAATTAAACTAGGCATTGATGCTCCCAAACACGTTGATATACATAGAAAAGAAATCTATCAACAAATCACCCAGGAAAACCATGAAGCAAGCCAACTATCAAAAAATACAATAAATCTATTAAAAAATCCAAAAAAAGACTAAAACATATTAAAAGCTTGTCGATATTATAAATGTAAGGATATCAGTCAAACGTCGGCGACTAAATGACTGTTTATTAAAAGCCACATGGACGTGGCAATCAAACATAATTCAAGGAGGAATTTGTAATGATTATTAACAACAATATTGCAGCGATGAATACACATCGTCAAATGGGAATCAACCAAAGTGAACAACAGTCAGCTATGGAGAAACTATCTTCAGGTATGCGTATTAACAAAGCGGGTGACGACGCAGCTGGACTATCAATCTCAGAAAAAATGCGTGGTCAAATCCGCGGTCTAGAACAAGCTAGCCGTAATGCACAAGACGGTATCTCAATGATCCAAACTGCTGAAGGTGCATTAGACGAAACGCACAACATCTTACAGCGTATGCGTGAACTAGCAGTACAGTCTTCAAACGATACAAACGTTGATGATGATCGTAATGCATTGCAAGCTGAATTAGAAGAATTAGAGGCTGAAATCGACCGTATTTCTGATAATACAGAGTTCAACACTCAAGAATTATTAGATGGTTCATTAGAAAGTGCTGTATTCCATATAGGGGCTAATGAAGGTCAAGGGATTGAACTTTCAATTGAGGATATGAGTGCAGAAGGTGTAGGAGTAAATGGTATAGATATTTCTAACCAAGAAGCTGCAGACGAAGCAATTACTACTATTAATGAAGCAATTGAAACTGTTTCTGAACAGCGTTCAAACCTTGGCGCTGTACAAAATCGCCTAGAACACACAATTTCTAACCTAGATAACGCATCTGAAAATCTATCAGCTGCAGAATCTCGTATCCGTGATACTGATATGGCTTCTGAAATGATGGAAATGACTCGTGCTAACATTCTTTCACAAGCTTCACAATCAATGCTAGCTCAAGCTAACCAACAACCACAATCAGTACTACAGTTACTAGGTTAATAATTAAATAATATTTCAAGTTGAACTATTCCTTCAGACAGTGGATTAATTAATAATTCCGCTGTCTGTTTCTTTATGTACTCTAAATGGATTAATTAAAGCTTTTGTATAAGATGAATGGGTTTTGTATTTTAAGAAGTTAAGAATTAATAAAATCGGTTTTAAGAGTACAAACTAAAAAATGACTCCGAATCATATTCGGAGTCACGAGAAAAAGAACTAATTAGTTGGATTATTTTACTTTAGAAATAAACCTTCTACTTATTTAAAGCTAGGAACTTTGCATAAGGTATAACGTACTGTGCTGTCTGAAATTCGTTATGGAAGGTTCCTGGCTTATTTACATTTAATTCTATTATTTTTATGTTGGAATATTGATCAAGAGCTAAATCTATTCCAATGTCACTTAATGAATAATCAAAGTAAGCTTCTATGCTTTTGACTAAGTTTAAAGATAACTCCTCTATGTTATTTGTTAAAACCTTTGAGTCACCTTTAAAGTTTCTTTCTAAAAAGGGTATCAAATTTGTTGTGTAACCTCCTTTTTCAACAGGTGTAATAACTGTTTCATGAAACCCTATCCTAGGAAATAAAGTGATGAAATCCCATTTCCCCTCAGAGTTTTTAGTCATTCTTACTCTAACGTCCATAGGGTTATTATCAATGGTTCTTGTCTCTATATATTCTTGAATTACAAATTGTCCTTTTTTCAGTAATTCCCTTAAATATTGAGTCAAGGTGACTTTGTTATAGTATTTCTTTTCAGCACCATGAATGACAATGTAGTCTAGGTTTTTTTTCTTTTCAATATAGTGTACTCCTATAGCGAAAGAGCCACCAGTTGGTTTTAAAATTACCCTATTAAAGTCATGCATAAAGTGTTCTATATCTTTGACTCTTTCTATTTTCTTGTATGGAATAATATGTTCATCAAATAATCCTGTAGAAGTAATCTGATCATAAACCTCTACTTTGTCATGTGATAACCCTTTTAATTCGTTTGTAAAAGGAATACCTTCAAATTCATCATATACATTCTTAAAATTAGAGATCCCTCTACCTCTTAATCGATCATAAATTACATCAGGATATTCAACTATTTTTGGGACCCACTCATGGTTTTGATAAAAGTAGCCTCTAATTTTCATCTCTTCGTAATCTATATCTTTAATTGTGAAATAATAAAAGTGTACGTTTTCATAATTTGCAACATAGGCGGATGCAACTGTTAATTCATTTACTTCATTGTGTGGAATTAACATACCTACTGTAATTTTGTCATCTGTAGATTTGAAAGGTAACTTAGAAGATACAGAATCAAATATATTTGTTAACTTACTTTTATCGGTATATTGGTTTTGGTGGAATATTTGATTAATAGCGATATATTGTGCGTACTCAAGTATAGTTTTTGCCCTATCATCTTCATGATACCTTGACTCAGGAACTTGATTTGCTTCATATATCCAAAAATTCAAATCTTGATCTAAGGCTATATCTATCCCCAATTCCTCTATTGAAAAATGATGTAACTTATCAATATAATGAGTTAAATTATTTGCTAACTCACATACATTCTTAAATAATTCTTCTGATTTGTCACCGAATTCTTTTTCAAAAAAAGTTAATAAATCTTCTGTTCTACCACCTCTACTTATATTGCTTAAGATAGTTTTATTACTCCCAATGCGTGGATAAATCCTGGTTATTTGCCACTGACCTTCACCATTCTTCTGCATGTGAGCTCTAATATCATAAGGTTCATTCTTGGTTGTAGTTGCATTAATGTATTTTTGTATAATATACTTTTGATTTTTTAAGCATGTTTCATTAATCCAATTATAAAAATTATCTTTATTCATGACTTTTGTTTTTTTGTGTTCTGAAACCCTAAAGCGCTCTCCACTCTTGCTAATAAAATAAATATTTTCTCCTCTTCTACCAGCAAATGGTTTTATAACTGCTTCAGTTTGGTTTTGAAAAAAGGATTTAATAATTAACTCATCTGTTATCAAATGAAAAGGTGGTAATAAATTGGCATATCTTTTATTTCTAACAAGTGTCTTTATTAATTGATACTTGCTCCCAACCGGAAAAGAAGTGAACGGTATTTTCCTTCTAAGTTTTTTTTCTACCCTTGATTGTTGGGACGAAAGTAGCGGAACAATATTGTAAATTGCATCAGGGAAGTCTTTCAGCTCTGTGATCCACTCATTGTTACTATGAATGTGACCAGTAATTTCTTCATTTACTAAATCAACGTCTTTTGAGGAAAAGAAATATAGGTCAATCCCCAATTTGTTAGCTGCATTTACTAAGGAGAAGATTCTTGGTTCTTTAAAAGCTTTTAGAGGACTATGTTTATCATAGTAGACCCCTATTTTTACGGTTTTATTAGATAATTTTGAATCTAATAAAGTGTTAGAAAGTTCATTCTTCCAATTATTGAGATTCGGAATTAATAACATTTTTATATCTTTTTTGGCTTCTGCTACATACTGATTTTCTATATGTGTCGCAATACTATTAACGTTTCCCTCAATTTCCTTGATTATAGACCCAAATTGGATGCTATAGTAGTTAGTCAATTGAGTTACTGCATAAAAACCTTCTACTACAGAACTAAAAGCTTGAATGGCATCATTGACTTTGCCTTCATTAAAGAAAGTAATGGTATGTTCTGAAGCTTCAATCATTGTCTCAACTATGATATGTATTTGCTGTTGCTCTTTTTGACTTATTGGTGTTGTCATAACAATCCTCCTAATATTGATGCTTTTACTTATATCGGCCATAAACAGTAAATATAAATATAAATTAATGCCTTTTTAATGAGGGGGAAGTGGGAATTACTTAAATGCTCTATTCTTAAATTAAAATCCAGTCTTTCTCTATAAAACTTTTCTGATTTATGCCGATATAAATTATAGAAAAAGAAGGAGTTGTTATTGATGAATATCGACCAAGTATTATCAAATTCTCAACTCCTGCAGAAGTCGGGGGCAAATGAAGTAATATCAACTGAGAATGTTCACAAAGCGAAACCGAAATTGCAGGCGATGAATGATGAGGCAAATGGAAGAAGAAATTATCCAGAACAAGAAATGACAAAAGAACGGGCTAACGAATTAGTTGAAGGGTTGAATGAGTTTTTAGAACCAGCTGACACATCAATTCGTTATGAAGTTCATGATAAATTAGACAGGTATTATATTTCCATTGTTGACCAAGAAACGGATGAGGTTGTAAAGGAGATACCTCCTGAAAAACTGTTAGATGTGTATGCGGCAATGGCAGAATTTATGGGATTCATAGTTGATGAAAGAATATAATGAAGGTGGTGAATGGTCATGATTTCTAATAGTATGAGAATGACTGGTTTTGCATCAGGGATGGATATTGGTCAGATGGTAGACGATTTAATGGAAGCTGAGCGTCAACCGTTACAAAAAATGGAACAAGATCAACTGTGGTTAACGCAACAACGTGATGCTTATCGTGAAGCTAATGCAAAAATGTCTGAGTTTGAATCTATGTTTTTAGATATGCGCATGTCTTCAACGTATAATTCAACGAAGGCGACGTCTTCATCTGATGCAATTTCTGTATCGGCTAGAAGTGATGCGGATGAAGCAAATTATCAAGTTAATGTTAATGAACTAGCGACTGCAGCGGTTAACATCAGCGAGGCAGAACTAGACTTAGGTGCTGAAGTAGGTGAAGACTTAGCTGGAGATCATACTTTCTCTACTTATAATGAAGATGGAGAAGAAGTTACACATACTCTAACATTGAACGCCGATGATACGTATGAAGAAGTATTTGATAAAATAAATGAGGCTTCAGACGGTGCGGTGCGAGCCTTTTATAATGAATCGTCAGGTCAAGTTTTTATTGAGCGTACAGAAACCGGTGAATTTAACGAAGATGGAGCAGAAATTCAGTTTGGTGATAATACAATTTTTACTAATGCATTTAACTTAGATTCCACAGAAGAACATGGCGGTCGTGATGCTAGGTTTACCTATAATGGAGTTGAATTAACTTCTAGGAGTAATAGTTATGAATTGAATGGTGCTACATTACAATTCCATCAAACAACTGATCAAGCAGCTACCATTTCCATTGAGCAAGATATTGATGGTGCGGTTGAAGAGATTACGAATTTTGTAGATAAATATAATGAGTTAGTTGAATATATGAATGAAAAAACTAACGAACCACGTAACCGTGATTACCCACCACTAACAGACGAACAGCGGAGAGCAATGTCTGAAAGCGAAATCGAACTGTGGGAAGAGCAGTCTCAAAGCGGTGAGTTAAGAGGTGATGGAATCCTTCGTGGTGCTATTTCTGGTATGCGTTCAGCTTGGTATGAGTCAGTAGATAATGAAGAAAGTGATTTTAGCTCTATTTTTGAAATTGGTATTACGACAGTGAGTGCTGTTAATACACCTCAAAACGACCAAGGTAAATTAGAAATTGATGAACAAGAGCTACGCAGAGCACTAGAAGAAGACTCTGAAGGTGTTTATCGTATGTTATCGAGTCGTGCTGATGATGACTCTCGTGGAGTGTTAAGTCGTGTTAAAGATTCACTCGATAACTCAATGGACCGCATAACAGACCGTGCTGGCCGAGCAACTCAAACAGATCACCAATATACTATGGGCCGTGAAATAATGAATATGGCCGACCGCATGGCGAACTTTGAGCGTCGTATGCAACAAACAGAAGAGCGTTATTGGGATCAATTTTCTCGAATGGAACGCGCGATGCAACAGGCGAATAACCAATATGCCCAGATGCAATCAGCTATGGGTGGCATGGGCGGTATGATGTAATAGAAGGGGTGTTTTATAATGGCTGCGTATGGACAGGCCTATCAAGCTTATCAACAAAACTCAGTGTCAACTGCTTCTCCTGGTGAGTTAACTTTACAGCTTTATAATGGTTGTATTAAGTTTATTAAACTAGCGAAAACTGCTATTGAGAAGGAAGATTTTCAAAGTAAAAATGAACAACTGCAAAAAGCTCAAAACATTATCGCTGAGCTCATGGTCACTTTAAACCCTGACTATGATATTACCAATCAACTTCTGCCGTTATACGACTACATCAACTACTGTTTACGCGAAGCAAATATTCATAATGATGTCGCAAAGTTAGATGAAGCGCAAAAGATGGTTGAGCAATTACGCGATACTTGGAAAGAAGCAATTAAGCTGGACCGTCAAAACAAATATGCACCAGGAGCTAAAGCATAATGTCACAGGTTAAAGCTTTATACACTTTAACGAAGCAAATGCTGGACCGGTTTAAACAGGCTGACAAAATAGACCGTGAACAACTCATTAATGAGTTTGACGAATTCGTCGCTAAGCGTAGTCAAGTGATTGAACAGTTAAGTGGTGAATACACTGAAGAAGAAAAGCGGATCGGTGAAGAAACGTTAAAACTTGACCGTGAACTGCAACAGCTTGCCGATCAATATATGAAAAACTTTCAAAAAGACTTTGCTAGTTTTAAGAAAAAGCAAGTCACGAACAAAAAATATATTAATCCTTATCAAAACCTTCAAGGTAATGATGGTAGTTTTATTGATAAGCGTAATTAAAAAGGGCTTTCCTATTATTGGAATGCTCTTTTTTGTTTAACCACCTTTAGATTTAGGGTATTTAAAATCTATAAGTCTTATTTTTAGGTGATTACAATGTTACAGATTGACTATTTAAAGTGGCAAACTTTCAATATTATTAAATTGAATCCACCGAAACCGAAGATTGGAAAGTTTTTTGACGTCTTCTTAATATTGTTAATCACTGCAAATATCGTAACAACAGTCCAACGCTTTGTAATGCCTGATATGTACGCTGCTTGGGAGGATTCCATTCTTATTTTAAAGCAGTTTTCACTAGTTTTCTTTACAACAGAGTATATTTTACGTATATGGACTGCTGTGTATAAGGCGGGGTATGAGCACCCAGTTAAAGGCCGTATAAAGTATATGTTTTCGCTATATATGGTGATTGACTTGCTAGCGATTATCCCATTCTACTTTTATCAACTCGATTCATTTGTACTAAGAATGTTGCGTGTCTTTAAGATGCTTAAGTTATTAAAGGTCATGCATTTCTTAAAAGAGATCGTCGATTACAATTTAGGACGGTCAAAACATCGTGAAAAATATGGTACTAAATAGACATCTATGTAAGGTGTATTCGACATTTATCGACTTCGACAAAAAATTCTAAATTTTTAACATGTTTAAGAAGGAATAATCAAGGGAAATGTTGAATATAACCTACATAGATGAAAGGAGGACTTGCATATGATTTACAACGTTAGAGGGGAAAACATCGAAGTAACAGATGCGATCCGAGAGTATGTAGAAAAGAAAATTGGGAAATTGGAGCGTTATTTTGAGACGCCGCCGGCTTCAGATGTCCATGTGAACTTAAGTGTTCATAACATGGAGCAGAAGATTGAGGTGACAATCCCAATGCCAAACTTATTATTAAGAGCAGAGGAGATTCACACTGATTTGTATGCAGCTACAGACTTAGTCGTCGACAAGCTGGAGCGACAGATTAGAAAATATAAAACAAAAGTTAACCGTAAATTCCGCAACCAAAGTGCTCCAAAATATGTATTTGCCGAAATGGAACAAGAGGCTTTAAATGGTAGAATAGAAGAGGAAGACGACTCAATTGATATCGTTAAAAAGAAGCAATTTGACTTAAAGCCGATGGACGAAGAGGAAGCAGTCCTACAAATGGACATGTTAGGTCACGCGTTCTACGTGTTTGAGAATTCTGAAACAGGTGATACAAACGTCGTCTATAAACGTAAAGATGGTAAATACGGTTTAATTGAACCGAATGCGTAAAAACATAAGGAAGGAGATGTCATATCGGCATCTCCTTTTTAATTTTTGTAGCTTTTTTCGAAATAGCTCATAGAACAAAGGTAATAGCTCATAGGATTCCGAAAATAGCTCATAGGACCGCTGGAGCATCTTTCAGGAAAACAGCCCTCGACAAAAAATCAATAAATCTAAATTTTTTTCAAAAAATTTCCCGCACTAAAACCCAAATTTTCCAACCAAAATAAGTCCAACAAAACAAAAATCCCTAAGAAAATTAAAATTCCAAAAAACTTACCAAAATGAAGGGGGCTACCACCCGATAAAACCCTATGGTATAAATGTAATTAACAAGATCATAAAGGGGGAATACGAGATGGAACAACAACATAATTGCCTCACCTGTGTTAACTTACGAAATCAAGTGGAACGCCAGAGTGACTTGATTTCTCAGTTAATGCGAATCGTTGCAGCTACTAATAAAAAAGTAACGATGTTGGAACATGACATATCAAATGTAACCTCCGAACCCAATGCAAATTATTCCTATCCCAATAAACCCTCATGTCGAATAAATCAATAATCCACCTTTATGGTCTTGGATATTTGATTCAGGCTGATCGAATTAAACCACCGCCTACAATAAATCAGCCTGAATCATTTTTTTGACATATCTCCTCGTATTTCTTCATATTCTGTTAGTTGTCATGACTGTTTTGATAGTGTTATCATTATAGTTGGATTGTTGTAAACAAGAGGATACGAGGTGCAAATTAATGAAGCTATTAACAAAAGTTTTTGGGGATTTAAATGAGAAACAATTAAAGAAACTTCGTAAAAAAGCAGATCAAATTGAAGCTTTAGAAACTGATATTCAAAAGTTGTCTGATTCAGGGTTAAAAGCTAAAACAGCAGAGTTTAAAGAACGTTATCAGTCTGGTGAATCTTTAGATGATTTAATGGTTGAAGCGTTCGCGGTTGTCCGTGAGTCAGCTAAGCGTGTTTTAGGAATGCGCCCATACTATGTACAGTTGATTGGTGCAATTGCCATTCATAATGGTGATATTGCCGAAATGAAAACAGGTGAAGGTAAAACACTTGCCTCAACAATGCCTGCTTACTTAAATGCTATTTCAGGTAAAGGTGTCCACATTATTACCGTAAACGATTACTTAGCACACCGTGACTCTACTGAAATGGGTGAGTTATACGATTGGTTAGGTTTAACTGTAGGTCTTAACACGAATGACCTTGATAAAGATGAGAAGCGTGAAGCTTATAGTTGTGATATTACGTATGGTACGAACAATGAGTTTGGTTTTGACTACTTGCGTGACAACATGGTGCTTTATAAAGAAAAGCGTGTTCAACGTGAACTGAACTTCGCAATCGTCGATGAGGTTGACTCGATCTTAATTGATGAAGCGCGTACTCCACTTATTATTTCAGGGTCACAGAAAAAATCTCAAACCAATTATTTACAAGCAGATTCATTTGTAGAAACACTTAAAAATGAGGAAGACTATACTTATGATGAAAAAACACGAAACGTTCAGCTAACTGAAAATGGTATTACGAAAGCTGAGAAGTTCTTTAACATTGAGAACTTGTATGACTTAGATCACGTATCTTTAACGCACCATATTAACCAAGCATTAAAAGCGCATGTCGTTATGCAAAAAGATACTGATTATGTAGTAGATGAAGGCGAAGTCGTTATTGTTGACCAATTTACAGGTCGTCTAATGAAAGGTCGACGTTACAGTGATGGTTTACACCAAGCGATTGAAGCTAAAGAAGGCTTACAGATCCAAAAAGAAAGTATGACGTTAGCAACAATTACGTTCCAGAACTTCTTCCGTATGTATAACAAGTTAGCTGGTATGACAGGTACAGCTAAAACGGAAGAAGAAGAGTTTCGTAACATTTACAATATGAACGTTGTCGCGATCCCGACGAATGAGCCAATTGTTCGTGATGACCGTCCTGATTTAATTTATAAATCAGTAGATGGCAAGTATAAAGCGATGGTTGAAGATATTAAAGCACGATACCAAAAAGGACAACCTGTTCTAGTTGGTACCGTTGCAGTTGAAACGTCAGAGTTAATTTCAAAAATGCTTAAAAAAGCTGGCGTTAAACACAACGTCTTAAACGCAAAAAACCACTTCTCAGAAGCGGAAATTATTCTAGCAGCTGGTCAAAAAGGTACTGTCACGATTGCTACAAACATGGCAGGTCGTGGTACGGACATTAAACTAGGTGACGGTGTAAAAGATCTTGGTGGTCTTGCCGTTGTTGGTACTGAGCGTCACGAATCACGTCGTATCGATAACCAGTTACGTGGTCGTGCTGGACGTCAAGGTGACCCAGGTGTTTCACAGTTCTACCTTTCAATGGAAGATGAGTTAATGCGTCGTTTCGGTTCGGAACGTATGCACTCGATGATGGAGCGTTTCGGATTAGAAGACGATCAGCCAATTGAAAGTAAAATGGTATCTCGAGCTGTAGAGTCTGCACAGAAACGAGTTGAAGGTAACAACTTCGATGCGCGTAAACAAATTCTTTCTTACGACGATGTTTTACGTGAACAGCGTGACATCATTTATGAACAGCGCAATGAAGTGCTAGAAGCGGACAGTTTACGTGATATTATCATGGGCATGATCGAATCAACTGTGAAACGTAACGTAGAACTGTATACACAAGATGAAGAAGAGGAAAACTGGGAGCTTGATAATCTTGCTCAGTTCTTGCATGCGAATGTACTTGAACAAGACGAAATCTCTGGTGAGGACTTTAAAGGTAAAGAGCCAGATGAGATGGTTGAACAAGTCATGGAGATTGTTAAGAATAAGTATGACCAGCGTGAACAAGAACTAACAGAAGAACAGATGCGTGAGTTTGAAAAAGTAATCTTACTTCGTACGGTTGACTCGAAGTGGATGGATCACATTGACCAAATGGACCAACTAAGACAAGGTATTCACCTACGTGCTTATGGTCAAACGAATCCGTTACAAGAGTATCAAATGGAAGGCTTCTCCATGTTCGAAGAGATGATTGCTGCAATCGAACAAGAAGTTGCGAAATACGCGATGAAAGCACAAATTCGTGAAAACTTACAACGTGTCCAAGTTGCAACTGGCACTCAAGCCGTTGCCGGTGGAAGACCGAAAGAAGAGAAGAAACGCCAACCAATCGTTAAGAAAAAAGAAGTTGGACGTAATGAACCTTGCCCTTGCGGTAGCGGTAAGAAGTATAAACAGTGCCACGGTGTATAAACGGATTCAAAACCTTATTCATTCAATGAGTGGATAAGGTTTTGTTACATTATGTGACGGTTCAATTTTCCAATTTGTAACGAAAAGTTCGTTTTTAGTCGATTTATAAATGGTATAATACGGGTAGAATATATAGTAGAGGTGGATGTTTTATGGAACTAGCAGATATTCGAACTGAACTTAATCAACTACAAAAGCGACTAGACAACTTCAGGGGGTCTCTTTGACTTAGAGGGTTATCGTAACCGTTTAGCAGAGTTAGAGCAAATGATGACAGAGCCGAATTTTTGGGATGACCAACAGAATGCCCAAAAAGTGATTAATGAATCGAATGTTTTAAAAGAGCTCGTCCAAAACTTCGATCAAAATGAAGAAGCACTAGAAAATTTAGAAGTTTCTTTTGAATTAGTGAAAGAAGAAAATGATGAAGAACTTTTTGAAGACTTAAAAGATCAATTAAAATCTGTTTCAGCTGATTTAAATCAGTTTGAATTGAACATATTACTAAGTGAACCATATGATCAAAATAATGCGATTATCGAGATTCACCCTGGTGCTGGCGGTACGGAAAGCCAAGATTGGGCAGAAATGCTTTTGAGAATGTATAAGCGTTATGCTGAGCGTAAAGGTTTTAAAGTGGAGACACTTGATTATTTACCAGGAGATGAAGCAGGGGTTAAAAGTGTGACCCTCTTAATTCAAGGTCACAATGCTTATGGTTATTTAAAAGCTGAAAAAGGTGTTCACCGTTTAGTTAGAATTTCACCTTTTGATTCATCAGGAAGACGTCACACATCGTTTGCTTCATTAGATGTAATGCCAGAGTTTAACGATGATGTCGAAATAGATGTGAAAAGTGAAGATTTAAAAGTCGATACTTATCGCGCAAGTGGTGCAGGTGGTCAGCACGTTAACACGACTGATTCAGCTGTTCGAATTACACACGTACCAACGAACACAATCGTGACGTGTCAATCGGAGCGTTCACAAATTAAAAACCGCGAAAAAGCCATGAAAATGTTGAAATCAAAACTTTACCAACAAGAAATTGAAAAACAACAACAAGAGTTGGATGAAATCCGTGGTGAACAAAAAGAAATAGGGTGGGGAAGTCAAATTAGATCTTACGTCTTCCATCCGTATAACATGGTGAAAGATCACCGTACAAACGTTGAGAATGGGAATACTCAAGCAGTCATGGATGGTGAATTGGATCCGTTTATTGATGCCTATTTACGTTCAAAAGTAGATGGATAACTTATGAACGTTTAGGAAAACATAAAAGTAACACTAACAGGAGGTTTTAGAACAAATGAAAAAGAAATTATTAGTCGGCCTATTTGGCTTAATGATGGTAGTAGCTGCTTGTGGAGGCGGTGGCGACGGCGCTGGTGAAAATGGCGGCGACGATACAACCGCAAATGAAACAGCAGCTGGGGAAGAGCTTTATCAGCAAAACTGTGCAAGTTGTCACGGTGGTGACTTATCAGGTGGAGCTGGACCAGGGCTAGTTGATGCCAGTGAACAGCACGACCAAGATGATATCGTATCAATTATTTTAGAAGGATATGGTAGCATGGCTGCTGTAGCAGGTGTAAGTGAAGAAGAAGCAGAAGACATTGCTGATTATGTATTAGAACAGTAAGAAGCGATGAGAAGGTTTTTCCTTCTCGTTGCTTTTTTTTATTTCAAGAATTACAAGTTCTATTGGTAAGCATACCAATTATCACCGCTTACTTTTACTAATTACAGCCTGCTATAATTAAATTGAAAAGAAAATGTAATATAGAACGGGCAGTATATTTTGGCGAATGATGTTATAATACAATTACTAGTTTAAGAAATTCTATTAAAAAAAGACATAATAATATTAGGTATGATAAAATAGTTTAATAAAAAAACAAATATTTCGACAATTACTATACTTGAGACATCGTAGATTTGCGATGTCTCGATTTGAAATGGACAAGCTATATAAAAGGTAAATACAAAATGTTGCAATGCAGCAGGAGGACCAAGGTGGAATACTATGATCGAGATGAACAATGTTTATAAAGTTTATGATAACGGAGTTACAGCTTTAAATGGTATATCGTCAACAATTGATAATGGTGAATTTGTGTATGTCGTTGGCCCAAGTGGTGCTGGTAAATCATCTTTTATTAAGATGATGTATCGTGAAGAAGTACCAAGTAAAGGCCAAGTGAAGATCAATCATGTAGATATCGGTGACATGAAAGATAAGCAAGTACCTTATTTACGACGTTCAATTGGCGTTATTTTCCAAGACTTTAAATTGTTGCCGAAACTAACAGTCTATGAAAATGTAGCCTTTGCTCTAGAAGTGATCGAGGAAAACCCGAGAAAAATTAGACGTCGTGTAATGGACGTGCTAGATAAGGTTGGTTTAAAGCATAAAGCAAGGTTTATCCCCGCTCAGTTATCAGGTGGTGAGCAACAACGTGTAGCCATTGCAAGAGCGATTGTCAATAACCCTAAGGTTGTGATTGCCGATGAGCCGACAGGTAACCTAGACCCTGATACGTCGTGGGAGATTATGAGAATCTTTGAAGAAGTCAATGCGAGTGGTACGACAGTGATTATGGCAACACACAGTAAAGATATCGTTAACAAGATTCGTAGACGTGTTATTGCTATGGAAAATGGTCAAATCGTAAGAGACGAGCATCGAGGGGAATACGGATATGAAGATTAATACATTTAAAAGACATTTTAGAGAAGGTACAAAAAACTTAGTTAGAAATAGTTGGATGACAGTAGCAGCAGTTGGTGCTGTGACAACGACGTTAGTATTAGTAGCAGCATTTTTAATGCTAATGCTAAACCTAAATCAAATTGCAGACAACATTGAATCCGATGCAGAGATTCGTGTGTTTATAGATTTAAGTGCTGAAGAGGAAGACATTGACGAACTAGGTCATAACATTGAAGATCTTAATAGAGTTGAAGAGTTCTATTTCTCTTCAAAAGATGAAGAATTAGAAGCGTTAGTAGAAGACTTAGGTGAAGATGGAGAAGCTTGGGAGCTTTTCGAACAAGATAATCCGCTAAATGATGTTTACGTTGTCGAGACGTACGAAGCAGAAGATCTAGCAGGAGTTGCTTCAACAATTGAAGGTTTTTCAAATGTAGATGACGTTGATTACGGAAGTGAAACAGTAGATCGACTATTACAATTTAACCAATATGCTAGATATATAGGAATTACATTTATTGCAGCGTTACTATTAACAGCTATTTTCCTAATATCGAACACGATTAAGATGACGATTACAGCAAGAAGAGATGAGATTGGCATTATGCGACTAGTCGGTGCGAAGAATAGCTTTATTCGTTGGCCATTCTTTGTTGAAGGAATGCTTACAGGTGTTATTGGTTCAGTAATTCCAATTGCGCTTGTTCTTGGTGGTTATCACTTCTTGTATATAAACTTAAACGACCGATTGAATTTCCAGTTCATTGAGTTGTTACCGTGGAACCCATTTGCATGGCAGCTTTCACTCATGCTATTAGCAATCGGTGCCTTTATTGGTATTTGGGGAAGCGTGATGAGTGTTCGTAAGTTCTTAAAAGTTTAACGAGACTAATATTCACAACAAATACAGAAGGGGAGAAACCAAGTTGACGAAGAAAGTTATACCGTTTTTAACTTTAATTGTAGTTATTGTTGGCGCATTAATGTATTCTGATTCCGGTACGGTCGAAGCTAATCAGTCAGTTGAAGATATTGAAAAAGAATTAGATGAAGTACAGCAAGAACGAGAGAATGTTTCTAGTGAGATTGATAGTTTACAAGAACAGATCCGTGAACTTGAAGGTCAACAGGATGAAACAGAAGATAAGTTAGACCGTATTGAAAATGAAATAGAGCAAGCTGAGTTAGAAGTCCGTCAAAAAGAGCTTGATATTGAAGAGACTGAAACTGAAATCTATCTATTAGAAGCTGAAATTCAAGAACTAGAAAACGAGATTCAAGAACTTGAAGCAGAGATTGAAGAATTAGAAGAAGAGATCTCTGAGTTAGAAGATGAAATTACTGAAACTGAACTTAGAATAGAACAGCGTGAAGCGGTTCTTACCGATAGACTGAGAACTCTACAGCGTAATGGTGGTTCTGTAAGCTATATGGAAGTTATTCTAGGTTCAAGTGATTTTGGTGATTTTGTAAGTCGTGCTGCAGCGGTAAGTAAAGTGATGGATCAAGACCAAAGTATTATTAACCAACACTTTGATGACAAGCAGTTTTTAGAGGAAGCAAAGGATACAGTTGAAGCAAACAAAGAACAAGTCGAAGAATCGAAACAAACAGTTGAAAGTAATAAAGAAACAGTTGAAGCAAACAAAGCTAATTTAGAAGATAAAAGGCAAACTTTAGTTGCTCAAAAAGGTGAACTGGATCAACTAATCGCCGGTCTTGATGAGCGAAAACAAGAGGAACAAATAGTTCTTTCAAATTTACAAGAAGATCAAGAAGAGTTAGAGAAGTATCAAGTATCATTATCAGAAGAACAAGAAATTTTAGATGCACGAGAACAATCTTTAAAAAATCAAAAACAATCTGCAGAGTCAAACCCAGCTAACACACAAGCTGGTGGAAGCGGTCAGTTTATAGCACCGATGAGTGGTTATTTAACATCACCTTTTAAACCGCCTCATAGACCTGGACATGCTGGTGTTGATATGGGTAATAGAGATAATCCAACTACACCTGTATATGCAGCTGCTACCGGTGAAGTTTATCGAGTGGTATCAGGTTGTGTAGTTGGTAATAGTGGTTGTGGTGGTGGTTATGGTAATGTTGTTTACATGACCCACTATATTGATGGTGTTGCGTACGATACGGTTTATGCACATTTATCATCAGTTCACGTGAGTGTTGGCGATACAGTGCAACAAGGTCAACAAATTGGTAATATGGGTAATACAGGTAGTTCAACTGGACCACATTTGCACTTTGAAATCCATAGAGGCGGATCTTGGAATAATTCTAAGTCAAACGCAGTTGATCCGTTAAATTATATTAACCCTTAACGTTAAGGTTTTTACCTTTTACTAAAAGAGGAAATTATAGTAGTATAAAAGCATCGCACATTGTTCGTGTGATGCTTTTATGCTATTTATTTAGCTATTTTCATTTTGATGTAATTTTGAGAATAGTAGAAATCTACATCATATACTTAACTATAGTATCTTTAATACTAAATCTGTAAGCGTTTGCTGAGGTGATGAATGTTGAATATGAGTAGGAAATTTGTTTTTTTATTAGTGTTAGTAGCCTTTTTAGTAGGGGGAGCAATCTCAGCGACTGCGATGAATTTTCTTGCTGACGAAGGTGAACCTCAAGTAAAGGAAGAGGAACAAGAACAAGAGGAAGTAGAAGTGCCTGATGATGAGGTTCATAGTGATGTACAAGAAGAGATTGGTGAAGAATTTACTAAAATTCAGCAAGTGATTTCAATGTTAGATGAGTATTATATAAATGAAGTCGACGTTGATTCTTTATATGAAGGCGCAATCGAAGGCGTTGTTAGCTCATTAGATGACCCATTCAGTGAATATATGGATGCTGAAATGACAGAACAATTTCAACAACAACTGGAGTCATCTTTCGAAGGAATTGGTGCAGAAGTTACCCAACGAGAAGGTCATATAACAATTATTTCTCCTTTAGCAGACTCACCAGCTGAAGAAGCAGGGATCCGCCCAAATGATCGTATTCTAGCTGTTGATGAAGAGTCTGTTGAGGATTATACAGTAAATGAAGCGGTTCAACTCATTCGAGGTGAGAAAGGGACAGATGTTGTATTAACGATTGACCGTCCTGGTGAAGATGACCCTTTTGATATATCAATTACAAGAGATACGATTCCGTTAGTTACTGTTCGACCGCATGTAGAAGAGACGAACGGTCAAACAGTCGGTGTGTTAGAAATTAGGTCTTTCGGTGAAGGAACAGCTGAAGAGTTTGCTGAAGAGCTAGCTTACCTAGAAGACGAAGTTGGAATCGATGGATTAGTATTAGATGTAAGAGGAAATCCTGGTGGCTTATTTGACGCAGTCGAAAACATATTAACTCACTTCATGGAAGGTGAGGAAACGTTCGTCTATACGGACCGTCATGACATGGAAGCAGAACCGTCCACCCTTGATGGGCAAGGTGTAAAGGATTATCCTATCTCAGTCTTAATTAACGAAGGTAGCGCTAGTGCATCAGAGATTTTAGCTGCTGCACTTAATGAAGTTAACGGTTATGAAGTCGTTGGTGAAACAACGTTCGGTAAAGGAACAGTACAACAGACGATGCCTTTAGAAGGCGGCATGTTGAAAATGACAGTATTTGATTGGTTAACTCCAGATGGGAACCGCATTGAAGGTGAAGGCGTTGATCCAACAGTTGAACAGAGACAACCAGAATATTTTTATTCAACGCTGATTCAATCTGATGAACCATTAGAGTATGATATGAACAATTCTGAAGTTAGAAAGCTTCAACTTATGCTTGAAGGACTAGGATATGATATTGACCGTACAGATGGTTACTTTGATGAGAATACTGTTGAAGTAGTTGAGCAGTTCCAGTCAGATGAAGGATTAGAAGTGACAGGAATCGTTCATGAAACAACCGAAGAGCGCATTGAAGAGTTAATTTTAGACGCTGTTATGGAACCAGAAAATGATTTACAATTACAGCGTGCTATTGAAGTGTTGTTTGAATAAGTTTGGTGTAAATAGATGACTCACCTGTTGGGTCATCTATTTTTACTCTAAGCATATGCAGGATTTTGACTAGGGTTTAGAGAATTGTTTCATACAGAGCACCAGTGAGATTGGGGGGATTATGCATGTGGGTCGAATGGTTAGTTGAATTAGGTTATGCGCTATTGTGGTTATTCGCACAGCCAGTACTATATGTAGCGATCATATTATCTTTTCTTATTGGAAATAGAAGAATTAAAAATGACCGTAAGCAATTTGGTCACCGGGTGTTTCCATTCCACGCAGAATGGAAAGGGACATGGTTAATCGGATTGCTTTTTGGTGTCATTGTTTCAGCAGGTATTGTCCTAACTGGATTGTTTATGACTTGGGAATGGTTAATCGTCTGGTCAGCAGTCATTATTTTACTAATGTTAGTTGGACAAGTTGCATTACTGTCCCCTGTTTACACATTAGGATTAACTATTTTGGCCGTATGGTCTGTTGGTCTATTTGACATACAAGTTATTAATGAACCTTTTACAAATGGACTACTACAAGTTGATTTAATGGGCATGATTTATTTAATGTTAGTTCTCCTTTTTGCTGAAGCTATGCTGATTGCGACAACGAATCGTCATAGGTCGTTCCCTCGATTACATAAAGGAGATCGCGGTAAAGACGTAGGTTCCCATCAAGTCACACGACTTATGTTCGTTCCTTTATTAATTCCTTTACCAATCGGTTCGCTAACATTAACTGATCAGCTTGCTTGGTGGCCAGTATTTGGATCAGATGCAGCTGGAATGAGTTTCATAATTTTTCCTTATATAATCGGCTTTTCACAAAAATTCCGTGGGCTGTTTAGTGAGCAAGGTGCAAAACGAGTCGCTTTAACTTTAATCCCGCTGACACTTTTGTTAATCGGTGCAGCAGTCGGCGCTTATAACACGTTGTACTTAGGGATGGTGATTGTCGGAATTGTTCTAGTCATGAGACCGGTTATTCATTTACTCATTCGTTATTTTGATGTTGAAAGACGTCCAATCTTTAGGCCAGAACCAGATGGAATAACGATCGTCGGCATAGTGCCAGGCTCACCTGCAGACCAAATGGAACTGTATGTTGGTGAGAAGATTGAGCGCGTTCACGATATACCAGTCCAAAATGAATTTGAGTTTTTCGATGTTATGACTGAAAATCGAACTTACTGCAAGTTAGCCGTGCGGGACTTCCGAGGTGAGACGAGGTTTGTGCAGCGACCAATTTATGAACATGAAGATCACGAATTAGGTTTAGTGTTTGTAAAAGAAACCCCTCGCTTCACGCTAGAAACTGAAACGTTTGAATTAGATTATTCATCATAGTCATGATATGAAAATTGCTTTGGAACTTCATTGTTCTGAAGCAATTTTTTAATGTTCTTAGAGAGGTGGATTTGGCGCTTGTGAGATAAATTTGGCGTTCAGGGAAATAATCTGGCTTTCGCATGATAGGATTTGGCGCTCACGAGAATAATCTGGCGCACACACTAGTTATCAGCGCTCACAGAATTTTATCAGCTCTCAGAAAAATATATCAGCGCTCGCCAATTTTTATCGGCGCTCAAACATAATTTATCAGCGCTCACAGAATTTTATCAGCTCTTACATAAAAACATATTCTTTGCATTATAAGTCGTGAAAAAATATTCTTTTACTAGGGTATCATAACATTTGTGCAAACAAACGTTCGTGTGTGTTATACTGACTAAAGAAACTCGATATGGGGATGATGTTGTGGAACAAAAATTTCAATTACAATCGGAATTCGAACCTCAAGGTGATCAACCGCAGGCTATTAAAGAGTTAGTCGCAGGTATTGAAAACAATAAAAAGCACCAAACGTTACTCGGTGCTACTGGTACTGGTAAAACATTTACTGTATCCAATGTTATTACTGAAATTAATCGACCGACACTCGTCATTGCACATAACAAGACGTTGGCCGGTCAGCTTTATAGTGAATTTAAAGAGTTTTTCCCTAATAATGCTGTTGAGTACTTCGTCAGTTATTATGATTATTATCAGCCAGAAGCTTATGTGCCGCATACGGATACATATATCGAAAAAGATGCGAGCATTAATGATGAAATTGATAAATTGAGGCACTCTGCGACATCGGCATTGTTTGAACGCAATGATGTATTAATTGTTGCGAGTGTTTCATGTATATATGGTTTAGGTTCACCGGAAGACTATAAAGACTTAGTGCTGTCTTTAAGAGTTGGTATGGAAAAAGAACGTAATCAAGTGTTACGCGAGCTTGTTGATATTCAATATGCGAGAAATGATATCGACTTTCAACGTGGTACGTTCCGTGTTCGTGGTGATTCGGTTGAAATTATTCCAGCATCACGTGAGGAGCACTGCATTCGAATTGAATTTTTCGGTGATGAGATCGATCGTATTCGTGAAGTCGATGCGTTAACAGGTGAAATTTTAGGTGATCGTGATCATGTGGCGATCTTCCCAGCTTCACACTTCGTTACGCGTGAAGAAAAGATGAAGCGCGCGATTACAAATATTGAAAAAGAGTTAGAAGACCAGTTAGAAAAATTCAATGATGAAGGAAAGTTGCTTGAAGCTCAGCGACTAGAACAGCGAACGAATTATGATCTAGAGATGATGCGCGAAATGGGCTTTTGTTCAGGAATTGAGAACTATTCAAGACATTTAACATTCCGTGAACCAGGTTCAACGCCTTATACGTTACTTGACTACTTCCCAGACGGTTCATTAATGGTTATTGATGAATCACACGTGACATTACCGCAAGTTAGAGGGATGTTTAACGGTGACCAAGCGCGTAAACAGACGTTAGTAGATCACGGTTTCCGTCTGCCATCTGCCATGGACAACCGTCCTTTAACTTTTGGGGAGTTCGAAAAACATGTTGACCACGCTTTATACGTGTCAGCAACACCTGGTCCTTATGAAAGAGAACATACACCAAAAATGGTAGAACAAATCATTCGTCCGACTGGATTGTTAGACCCAGAGATTGACGTTCGACCAATTAAAGGACAAATTGATGATTTAATAGGTGAAATTAATAAACGAATCGAACGCAAAGAACGTGTGTTAGTGACGACACTTACAATTAAAATGTCTGAGGACTTAACGAATTACTTACAAGAGATGGGGATTAAAGTAGCGTATCTTCACTCTGAAATTAAGACATTAGATCGTATACAAATTATTCGCGATCTGCGATTAGGAAAATATGATGCACTTGTCGGGATTAACTTGTTGCGTGAAGGACTGGACTTACCAGAAGTGTCGCTCGTTGCTATTTTAGATGCGGACAAAGAAGGCTTCTTACGTTCAGAGCGTTCCTTAATTCAAACAGTAGGACGTGCTGCTCGTAACTCAGAAGGGCGCGTCATTATGTATGCAGATAAGATGACCGATTCAATGAAGGTTGCTATTGAAGAGACGAATCGTCGTCGTGAAAAGCAAATGGCTTACAATGAAAAGCACGGTATTACCCCAACGACGATTAAGAAAGAAATTCGTGATGTCATTCGGGCGACTTATGAATCCGATGAAGAAACGAAAGACGATCATGTATCACAATATAAAAACTTATCAAAAGATGAAAAAGCTGAGCTCATTGATCAGTTAGAAACAGAAATGAAACAAGCCGCTAAAGATCTCGACTTTGAAAAAGCAATGGAACTTCGTGATGCGATGCTTGAGTTGAAAGCGGGAGGGTGAAAATAGATGAAATCAATTACAGTGCAAGGAGCTAGAGCACACAATTTAAAAGATATAGATGCAACGATTCCAAAAAATAAGTTAGTCGTCATGACAGGTTTATCTGGGTCTGGTAAATCATCATTAGCGTTCGATACGATTTACGCAGAAGGACAAAGAAGGTATGTTGAATCACTATCAGCATACGCTCGCCAATTTTTAGGGCAAATGGATAAGCCTGATGTTGATGCAATTGAAGGGCTGTCACCAGCTATTTCAATTGACCAAAAGACGACGAGCAAAAATCCGCGTTCAACTGTTGGAACAGTAACCGAGATTTATGATTATTTGCGTCTATTATTCGCGCGTGTTGGGCGTCCGATTTGTCCGATTCACGGTGAAGAGATTTCTGCTCAAACGGTCGAACAAATGGTTGATCGTGTCATGGAATTAGAAGAACGCACGAAGTTACAAGTACTAGCACCAGTCATTTCAAACCGTAAAGGCGAACATAAAAAGGTCATGGAAAACTTGAAAAAAGAAGGGTACGTACGCCTTCGTGTTGATGGTGAAATGCGTGAAGTATCAGAAGACATTGAGCTTAACAAAAACCAGAAACATACAATTGAAGTCGTCGTCGACCGTATTATCGTTAAAGAAGGGGTTGAAGGTCGGTTAAGCGACTCGATCGAAACAGCGTTAAAAATTAGTGACGGTAAAGTCATTATGGACCTTATTGATGGTGATGAGATGTTATTTAATGAACATCACGCATGTCCGCAATGTGGTTTTACGATTACAGAGCTTGAGCCACGACTATTTTCTTTTAACAGCCCATTAGGCGCTTGTAAAACGTGTGATGGTCTAGGTTCTAACTTAGAAGTCGATGTCGATTTAGTAATTCCTGACCGTTCACTAACGTTGAATCAACATGCGATTGCTCCGTGGCAACCGATTAGCTCACAATATTACC
>NZ_AKIF01000001.1 GCF_000269905.1 Alkalibacillus haloalkaliphilus C5 | reverse complement strand
GCTGAGAATCCACCGTCAGCTCTCATTCAGGCAGGTTCTTTAGCTATTTATGGTGATACTCGCGAAGAGTGTGATGAAAATGCCCCTCATGGTGAGGGTTTTTCTGTAGAAGTTTGTGAGAAATGGGAAGAAGCGTTTTTTAATCAAACGTTTGATGAAACACGGCAAGTCTTGTTTAGAATAGGCTTTGTTCTCGGTCAAAATGGTGGTGCACTAGAACCGTTAGAAAAGCTTGCTCGCTTAGGACTAGGAGGCACTGTTGGGTCAGGTAAACAATACATAAGTTGGCTTCATATTGATGATTTAAATAGAATGTTTCATGAGGCGATTGAAGATGAACGTTATCACGGTATATACAATGCGACAGGTCCCAATCCTGTAACTAATCAAACGTTTATGCGTGAATTGAGGCAAGCGATGGGGAAGGGTTGGGCTCCACCAGCGCCTACACCTTTTGTTTGGCTTGGAGCCTATACGGTGATGCGAACTGAACCAAACCTTGCTTTGACGGGAAGGAATTGTGTCCCGAGGAAGTTAGAAGAAGAAGGGTTTCAATTTCAATATACGAATTTAACAGAAACCTTAAAAGAATTGGTATAACGAAGTAAAAGGTCCACTCACTTTTGTGAATGGACCTTATTTTATTATTTATTATTTAGTTTAAACTCATTGATCAACTCATTTAAATGTTCGCTAGAAGAGTTAAGTTCTTCAGCGGAGTTGGCTAATGACTGTAAGGCGTTTGTCTGTTCATCAATTGTTGCACTAATCTCTTCGTTTGAAGCGGCTGTTTCTTGAATGTTAGAAGAGATAGACTCTACTGATGACACGACATGATCTTTATATTGGCTCATATCTTGAATGGCTTGTACGTTTTGTTCAACACTTTTAGTTATGTTGTTAACAGAAGAACCAATGTCATTAAAGACTTGGACTGTTGTATCAACTATTTGATTTTGTGAATCAGTTGTTGCTTTAGCTTCATTCATTTGGTTAATCGCCTGGTTGGATTGACCTTTTACATTATCTATTATTTTACGGATCTCTTCAGTTGACTGAGATGATTGTTCGGCAAGTTTTCGAACTTCATCAGCAACGACAGCAAACCCTTTACCATCTTCACCAGCACGGGCAGCTTCGATTGAAGCGTTGAGTGCAAGTAAGTTTGTTTGCTCTGAGATATCATTAATCGTATAAATAAAGTCGCTAATTTTTTGAATTTGATTATTAAGCTCTTGTACAACACTTTCTGCTTGTTCAAATTGTTGTTTAGACTCTGTAGAGTACTCAGATAGTTGATTCATCTGGCTAAGCCCTTTTTGATTAACGGTATTTGCTTCGTCAGCCAATTGATTCATCGTTACACTACTATTAGAGATAGACTCAATCTGTTCACTCAATTGATTGATTTGTTCCGTCATTGTGTCTAAGCTTTCCGCAGATTGTTGTGCACCGTTTGCGATTTCATCCATTGTTCCTTGTATTTCTTCATTAGAAGCCGTCGTTTCTTCAGATACAGCACTGAAGTTTTCAGCTGATGAACGAATGACTTCGGCAGATTCATTTGTACGTTGAATTAAATTCTTCATGTTATTGACCATTTTATTGAAATGTTCATATAAAAAGCCGATCTCGTCCTTCGAGTTGTGTTCAGCTTGCACGGTTAAATTACCATTGGCTACTTCATCCATTTTCTCTCGTAAAGTTGTAATAGGCTTTGCAACCCGGTTAGCAAAAATGTAAATACCTAAAGCCAGTAGTGAAATAACGATTACACCAATAATTATTTGTTGGAGTAACATTTCATTTAATGATGCATATACTTCACTTTCAGGTACAGCAATTCCAATTGTCCAACCTGTACTGGGGATTGTTGTGTAATAAACGCGGTTTGTTCCGTTATTCAGTTCAGCTATAAATTGACCTTCATCATCGTCTAATAGCTGTTCGCTATAATTAGCAAAAGCATCAACTTCTTCTATTGAACTGTTCATGACGATCGCATCGTCAACGTGTGCAATCATTTGGCCAGTATTATCAAAACTAAATGCCCAGCCTGTATCATAGATTTGTATTTCTGAGATGATATTTTGGATTTGAGTTAAATCAATGTCAGCTGTTACAACACCATTGAAGTTCCCGAAACGATCTTCAAAAGGCACAGTAGTCGTAACCATTGTGATGTCTGATGCTTCATCGTAATAGGGATCTCCCATACAGCACCTTCAGCACCTTCAGCTTGTTCGTACCATTCCCAGCTTGGATAGTCATATTCTGGATCTTCATATACGTCAGTGTATACGGTGGAGTCTCCATCTTTGTATACGTAAGGTCCTACGTATTCAGTATCTTCGTCATAAGCATAAGGCTCAAACCATATTCCAGAACCGAATGTGTCTGTATTGGTTATGATGTTACGTTCTAGCAGTTCTATGTATGCACCTTCGTCAACTGAGTCTCCAGTAGCTGAAACTGTTCCAGCAATTGATTCTGCTAATTGTTCGTGACTTGCAAATCGTTCTTCAATCTGATTAACAGAGCTGTCTTGTAAGTTTGTAATCCGGTGTTCAATTTCTTCATCCAATTGGCTTTTTGATATGTTGTATGAAAAGAGCATGAACAATGCTAACCCAACAAATGTTAGTGGGATAAAGATAAGTAATAACTTTCGCTTTAAGCTCGAAATACCTTTCATAGCTAACCTCCTGTTAAATTTATTTAAAATAAATTTAACACTTTAGGACTATTGTGTCAAAAAAGCAAGAATTTTGTCGTAAATCGTAAGGCTCATTTTGTCGAACCATAAAGTCAATAAAAAACCACTTGTCATTACGGCAAGTGGTTGGTTAATTATTGATCTTTTTTCATTTTAGTCATTTCAGTCATCTGTTTCCAAATAGACCCTTGTGCGGCTTCTCCTTCTTGAATGCGTGATAGTGCCATTTTTGCTTGCATACGAACTTCAAATTCTGGATCGTTTAAAGCGTTTTCTAATGCTGGAATTGCTGTCTCATCACCATACTCATATAAAAACATAGCCGCTCGCCAACGAATGATCCGGCTTCGGTCTTCTAATCCTTCAATCATATTTGGAATAGCTTCAGTGAATCCTAAGTCGGAGAGACAGTCACCGGCTGTACGTCTGACAGTTACTGTTTTATCTTCTAAGGCTTTATATAAATAAGGTAGTGTTAGACGGTTTTCCACCATACCTAAATACGCAGTCGCTAAACGACGAATAGACATTTTGGGATCGTCTAATGCATGGCCTAACAATGGTAAATCATCAACTGTAGGGTCAGGCATACGGTCTAGTGCAGCGTAACGTGCTTTCCAGTCATCTTGTTGTAGCTTATCTTCAGTTAGTGGCTCTAATACTTTCGCTTGGCTTGCATCAGCTTGTTGATCTGATGTTGCGAGTTTAACTAATGTATTCAACCGTTTTTCATCATAAGTTGCTTCAACTTCATCGACGATATCTTGTCCAACCTCATTGGGGTCACCATAACGCGGGTCCTGTTCAACCCATTTACGCTCCATTAACATATTCGTCGCTTCTTTTGATGCTTCCATGGCTGCATCAGTGAACCGTTGTGATAGACCGAATCTTTTTTCTTCTTCGTTTTCTTCAAGCTTTACTTGCATCGGTATTTCTCTAAACATTTGAATAAACACTTTCACTTCACCAAAGGTATTTTCTTCTGGCTGAGCCTGAGTTTCGGATGTCTCTAATTCGTTATCAGCTGCTCCTAGTGCTTCTTTAACTGATGGTAGAATAGCTTCCCAATCAACTTTAGGATCGCGCTCTAGAGCTATAAAATCAATAACACGATAAAGTTCTTTTACACCTTCAACCTCAAACAATTGGCGAACATATTTTGGAGCAGATGATAAATCATCGTCTCTTTTGAAAGTCTCTGTTTGCATATCGGGTAATGTTTCATCAACATTAATCTTCATAGAATAAGGGCTAGGAGTTGGTTCAATTGAAATGATTTTCATACAGTTCCCCCTCACAAAATTAGTTATCCCTATTTTATCATAATCAACATTTTACTGACGAAACTCCCACAAATGTCATCATACAAACGAAATAATTAAACATATAATATAAATAGAACGGGTAAAGTATTTAAAAAGTAGGTGGAGGAGTAGACGATGAACCAACCCTATCCATTTAATTCAATCACAAATATAGTCATAGTGGTGTTGTTGACAAGTTATCTTTTCTTTATGTTTTTCTTCTCAACACATTGGTTTTGGGTCATTATATTTGTTGGCGGTTTTGCTTATGCGATTTATGAGTTAAGAATATGGATTAAAGAACCCAAAGAAGAAAGGGATTTATATTTGATATATGGTTTACTTATATTTAGTTTAGCTCTATTTGGATATGCTTTTTTCAACTTGCTTTTATCTAGTATTTTAGGGTAGTTGAGTTAAAATAAACCAATAATCCAAAAAAATTATGCCAGTTGCACAATAGTATTGTGTGGCTGATTTTTTTTGTGGTATGATTACCTAGTTGTTTATCATACTAAAGGAAAAAGGTGTTTTAAATGAAGGGCTTAATATATTCAATTATGTTTTACGTACTAGGCATGTTAACACTTTCATTTGGTGTTACAATGCTGATTTTGTCTGATTTAGGAGTTGGTGCATGGGATGCACTATTTGTAGGGCTATCAGACTTAATTGGCTTTACAGTAGGTACGTGGATCTTTACAGTTGGTATTTTGTTAATTATTTTAAATAAGTTTTTATTAAGAAGTAAGTTCGATTACTCAGCAATTCTTACCATTTTCTTAATTGGTGTATTTATTGACTTTTGGCTATTAGTTATTTTTGATGGTGTGATCATTACTGAAATGGCAGCGCGTGTTGGTCTATTAGGATTAGGTGTTCTTGGAATGGGTGCAGGTATTGGTATGTACTTACAACTTAACTTTGCACGTAATCCAATCGATAACTTAATGATGGCTGTACATTATCGCACAGGGCTAAGTTTGGCTGTATCTAAATCTGGATTAGAAATTATTGTACTTGTTATTGCGTTTGTAATAGGTGGACCAATTGGTATTGGTACTATTATCGTAGCATTTGGTATTGGTCCATTAGTGCAGCTTTTCTTTAAACAGTTTGCAAAGGTAAAGTCAACACTAGCTAGAGAACCAAAACCAAATTCTTAAGGTTGTATTAAAAGGCCCCCGTTTACCTATGAGTGTTAAGCGGGGGTGTATTACGTTAAAAGCGATCAATTAAAGTGGAAAATATATAGCCAACGCCAAGACCAATGGCTGAGTAGATCGCCATTATTTGACCAACAGGGAAAAATACTTCACGATTTAAGTCTACTAGTGCAAAAAAGAGCATAATGACACTCATTGCTAGAAGTGGTCCGAATACGAAAATATAAATCTCAATACGAGTAAAACTACGAACCTGGACAACTCGTAATATGAGAGCTAACAGTGCTGTAACAAGAAGCAGTATGAAATAGTGTTGAAAGCCCAAACAATCAGCCCCTAAACATCTAGCGTAAGTGACACTATTAAATCATACGCTACTAAAGGCTAATTTATTATTAATTTACCACTTTGCTTCATGGTCTTCAGCCCAACCTAGAAGGTTTGTAATTTCTATTTCGTCTCCTTCGTGTAGCTGAATCGTTCCTGAATAATAGCCGATTAATTGGTTTACGCTTGATTTAACGATCCCTGTATTCGTTTGTGTTTTTCGTTCAAACAATGGTTCAAACAACAGCTTCACCCGTCTTGAGTTGGGTGTTTGAATAATCCATGGTTTCATATAATTATGATGGTCATAAATCCAGTCGAGTTGTTCATCAACTTTATGAAGACGTCCATTTATAACTAATGCATTCTCGGTTTGTCCTGTCCCATCAGTCCATTGCCCTCCAAGATTGACTCCAACTCGTGTATCCCCAATAAAACCAGAAGCAGCTCCCCAGTTCCATTTTGAATGATACGGCCATTTCCCTCTTCCGAAATCAAGTGTAGCAAAAGCGTAAGTTGGTTGAAAAGAATAAGTGCCAGCGGACCATTTAACTTCGCCTCGAACTGGTAAGGCAACTTGTTTTGATGTGTATTGAAATCGCTTTTCACTCCAAGGAATAACAACGTTTAATGAGTCAAAATCACATGCACGGTCAACGACTAAATGAGCTTGTAATGGTTTCTCTTCATGAAAATCCTCCCATTGAACATCAATTCGCGCTAAGTCGTCTGTTTCGACAAATTCAACGGTAATGCCGTCTTTCTCAAAATACGCTGAGTCCCAAACGTTATCCGACATAATTGTACCTTTACCAAATGGCATGACAACGGTTTGCTCCTTGAAATTTAAAGTCTCTAAATCGAGAACATAAGCAAAAATCACAGCTGCATAATCTAAATGAGAGATTGTAACCGAGAATAAAGCTTCGTCACTTGTGAAGCACCAGTAATTCCATTTCTTTTTACGAAGAAATCCTCCCGATAAATTACAGAAAGTAAGTGGGGTTCGAGACCACCCGATTGCTTCATTGTTTAATGTTCCATTACGGTCGCATAATTGAACAGGATTTAATATTTCTTCACTGACCATGAACATTCCTCCATAAAACTATTTATGTAGTTATACGATTTTTGAGTTGCGAATTCCTCTAAGCACCAAAATTTTATGTTACGATGATGGAAATTAGTAGTTGTGGGAGGAAGGGTAGTGTCTTTATGGAAGTTAATTGTTGTGTTGTTATCTATTATGATTCTTATGGCGATTCCAGTGGAGTCACCGATTCATGCACCAATTGTTTATTACCTAATTTCTATCCCTTTATCGATTGTCGTAATAGCTTATGTTGTATTTGAAAATCGTTTTGAAAAGAGGCGATCTGAACGTTGGGAGCGAATACGTAAGTGGAAAAGGTGGCAAGGAATTAGTTATTACATTGTTATAAATTTTGTATGGGCTATTTTGTATATGGCGTTTTTAACATATGTAGTTTATGGTCTGAATCCTATCTATTGGTTAGCTGACATCTCAATTAATATAAAAATGTTTCTAACATTTATTATCTTATTTATATCAAGTCTAGTGGGGATCACGACCTACTATGCACGAGGTAAACAGTATGGTTTTAAAAAATTAAGTGAGATTATGAAGTAGGATGGGCTATATTGTCACAACAAAATCAGGAAAACCAAGAAACAAGTGGGCAGCTATAGCGTCTCTCATTCTAGGAATCTTAGCGGCAATTGGCTTACTAACTTTCTCGATCATGACGATTTTATTAAGTATCATTGGGACATTGATGGGGATTGTAGCTATTGGTTTAATTCGTAAAAATGGTAAATCAGTTTAGGTTTAGCGAGGGCAGGTCTAATATGTAGTTTAGTATCCTTAATTGTTACTGTTAGTTTTTTGACTTTCGTATTGATTACATAACATTATACTACTTTCCTCTCATTGCGGTGAAACCTTGATATTGGTGTAATAGAGGTGGAAAATGAAAGAGAGGAAGATGACATGAGGGGAATTTTTGGAGTAGCTTTTATATTGGCTGTACTAATCTTAGTAGCATGTGATGAACCAGTCGAGCCAACCGAAACGTCTAAAGAAGACACAGTCGTTGAGACAGAAGATGTTGAGCAGGATCGGGATGAAGAGAAAGCTGAGGAAAAGAAGCCTAGTATAGAGGAAGAGACGGAACAAACCACTAACATAGAGCAAGAAGTGCAAGGTGAGCTTGAAGTGTTTTATTTTGATGTTGGCCAAGCGGATTCAACCTTATTACGTTATGATTTTGAAGGCGAGACATATAAAATTTTAATTGATGCAGGAGATTGGCAAAGTAGTGATGTCACTCATTATTTAAAAGAATTAAATGTTGAAGCGATTGATTTAGTCATTGGGACTCATATTCATGCTGACCATATTGGACAAATGGATGAAGTAATAGAGAATTTCAATGTAGATGAAGTGTGGATGACAGGTAATGAAGGTTCGTCGGAAACATATGAACAAGCCATTACTGCCATTGAAACAAGTGACGTCAATTATCATGAACCGCGTGCTGGTGAAGAGTATGAAGTTGGTTCGCTAGAGGTGGAAGTTGTACACCCGGGTGTTCTAACAGGCAATTATAACGATGATTCTATTTCAACCCATATGACGTACGGTGATGTGTCGTTCTTATTTACAGGGGATGCAGAGGAACATGGAGAATCGGCCATGCTCGAAGGTGGATATGATTTATCTGCTGATGTTTTAAAGCTTGGACATCATGGGTCTAACTCCTCAACAAGCCACAACTTTTTAGAAGCTGTGGACCCACAAGTGGCAATCTATTCTGCTGGAGCAAACAATAGTTATGAACCATCCACACGAAGAAGTCGTAGAACGCGTTTTGAACCAAAGTATAGATTTGTATGGAACTGATGTCCATGGAACAATGACGGTTACGACAGATGGTGAATCTGTTGACGTTAATACGCAACATTCAGGTGAAGTTGAAGCTCAAGATCGAGAAGGAGAACAACAAGAAGATCTGTCGTCTAACTCTTCTTCTGGGTGTATTAACCTTAATACAGCTTCAAATGAAGAACTCCAGTCGATTGTTCATATTGGTCCTGACAGAGCAGCTGAAATTATTGATTTGCGCCCATTTGATGCGGTTTCGGAGTTGACTCAAGTTTATGGAATTGGCGATGGTCGCTTAGGTGATATTAAGTCTGAAGATGAAGCGTGTGTGGGAGGTTCATAATGGGACAAGTTCAAGGTGTTTTAGATGAAATTGTTGATGGTCAAACTGGCGTCATTTTGGTTGAAACGACTAAACAGACATTTCATTTACCGTTATCACAATTGCCAGAAGGAAGCCAAGAGGGTATGTGGTATGATATAAGAGTCGAAAGAGACCAAATTGTAGAACTAACATTTAATGAAGAGAAAACTAAACAACAAACAGGTGCTATTAGTAACCGACTAGACAGACTAAGAAAAAGCAGTATAGGTAGTAAGTTTAAAAAGAAATAGGGGTTGGAGCAATGTACGGGTTTTATAATAAGTTATCGACTGAAGTTTATGACCTTGATAAACCGATTGGCCATTCGTTTGGTGATATTGAGTATTACTCAGACCGATTAAAAGGTGTGGAAGGAAGAATACTAGAACCAGCAGTAGGAACAGGGAGAGTCATGATTCCTTTAATAGAATCTGGTTATCAAGTAGACGGGATGGACCTTTCAGCTGATATGCTTGAATTATGTAAAGACCATTGTGAAGCACGTGGGATTCCAACAAGGCTATTCCAAGGAAGTATGCACACGATGTCTATTGATGAGCAGTACGAAGCTATTATTTTACCGGCAGGATCTTTCTTATTAATTGAAAATCGTGAACAAGCGACGCAAGCTTTAAATAATTTCTATAAACATCTTAAACCAGGTGGGAAGTTAATCATTGATACCTTTTTAACGACTGATTTTGAACAAGGGCGTATTCAGACGAGTGAGTGGATGACGTTAGATGGGGATGTGATTACGTTGGATAGAAAGTTGGTTGAGGTTGATTTTGTAAAACAGTTTACGGTATCTCACCATAAATATGAAAAGTGGCATCGACAGCAGTTTGTTGAAGCGGAATTAGAACGATTTCCACTCAAATGGTATGGAGTTGAAGAGTTTAAATTCATGTTAAAAGAAGTGGGATTTGAAGATATTGTTATTAGTGCTGATTATCAGTACGGTGTTGAACCGACGAATTGTGAGCAAACAATGACGTATGAAGCATATAAGAGATAACTTTTTTCTTAGCTTGTCGTAATGATTATAATGTAATCAATCTGGTTTATGTTGGGGGCGATGTCTATGAAGGTGAAGGGGAAAACGATGGTTTGGATCTTAATTGGCATTGTAGTCGTAATGGCCTTTGTCATTTACTTCTTGTTTACTTTTATCCAAAATAGAGGCTTAATTGATTAGTCAAATGGCTTTGGTTAATATGATGTGATTAAGAAAACCGCTAGATTTAATCTAGTGGTTTATTTTATAATGAGCTTCTTAATAGTGTAGTTAAATCCTTCGCAAATCGAAGTTTTTCTGTTAATATTAAGTGTTAGTATAGTGTAATAAGAAAGAAGGAATAGGATGTCGATTGAAGACCAACAACAAAAGGAGAATATAAAACGTCTTCCACTTATGATTGTCCTTATATCAGGGGCTTTTGTTGCTATTTTGAATCAAACTTTGCTAGGCACAGCCTTGCCACATATAATGACAGACTTACAAATTGATGAATCTACCGCGCAGTGGCTTCAATCAATTTTTATGCTCGTTAATGGTGTTATGATACCAGTTACCGCCTTTTTAATAGGACGGTTTACGACAAGGGCTTTATTTTTAACAGCGATCGGCTCATTTACTGTCGGTACACTTGTCTGTGCAATTGCACCTAATTTTGAAATGCTTTTAGCCGGAAGAGTATTTCAAGCAGCAGGTGCAGGTATTATATTACCTTTAATGCAAACGATTATCTTTCTGATCTTCCCAATTGAAAAACGTGGTTCGATTATGGGTGTTTTCGGTTTAGTTATTTCATTTGCTCCAGCTATTGGACCAACTTTATCAGGATGGTTAGTTGAACAATTTGTATGGAGAAGTTTGTTTTGGGTTGTTTTACCGATTGCAATTATTGATATTATTGTTGCTTACTTTATTCTTAAAAATGTAACGAAGCGTGATTTCCCGAAGATTGATGTGTTATCCATTATATTATCAACACTTGGGTTTGGTGGTTTACTATATGGATTTAGTGTTGCAGGAAACGTTGGTTGGACACATCCAGAAGTATACTTGTCAATGGCATTAGGTGTTGTAACTCTATTGATCTTTATTAGCCGCCAGTTGAAACTTGAACAACCGATCTTAGAGTTTCGTATTTTTAAGTATAAAATCTTTACGATCTCTACAGCTATTGGGATGACAGCATTTTTCTCGATGATTGGTGGAGCTATTGTCCTTCCACTAATGATGCAAAATACGTTAGGGTTTACAGCAATTGAAGCCGGTCTTATGTTGCTTCCAGGTGCAATACTTATGGGAATTATGAACCCAATTACAGGTCGAATGTTCGATAAGTTTGGACCGAAGTGGTTACTTTATGTTGGATTAACACTAACAACTGTTACAACATTTATGTTCTCGGTGTTGACACCTGATACGTCATTTACTTATTTAGCAACTGTGAATGCTTTTAGAATGCTCGGGATCGCCATGGTATTAATGCCTGTTACGACAGCTGGTTTAAATGTCTTACCAGAAAAGTTAATATCACACGGTTCGGCGATGAATAATACGTTAAGACAAATGTCAGGTGCGATCAGTACAGCTTTAATGGTGACAGTAATGGTGACCTTAGCTGTTCCAGGTGAAGGTGTCCAAGGGGAGTTGCAAGGGGTTAACGCCTCGTTCTTTCTAGCTGGAATCTTCTCATTGTTAGGTTTAGTCTTAGCTTATTTTATGACGAGAATTAGTAAAAAAGAAAATCAAGAGTTAGTAAAATAAAAGTTGGGCGCATCTTTGCGCCCAACTTTTATTTAATGAAATGTTCTTTTATATATGATTCAACCTCGATGTTTGTTCTCTTATTTAAGATGTCTTCAATTGAACGACCAATCTCTTCATAATTTAAGTTTCTAATCTGATGGCGAGCTTCCAGAATAGTTGAGGCGCTCATGCTAAATTCATCTAATCCTAACCCTAATAAAATAGGAATTGCAACTTCGTCACCGGCCATTTCACCACACATACCAGTCCATTTGTTCTCTGCATGGGCAGCATCAATAACTTGCTTAATAAGGCGTAAAACCGCAGGGTGATATGGCTGGTATAAATGGCTTACGTTTTCGTTCATACGGTCAGCTGCTAAAGTATACTGGATTAAGTCATTTGTTCCAATACTAAAGAAATCGACTTCTTTAGCAAATTGATCAGCAAGAACGGCTGTTGATGGAATTTCGACCATGATTCCAACTTCAATATCGTCATTTACAGCCATTTCCTCAGCTAATAAGTTTGCCTTTTCTTCTAACAAAATCTTTTTGGCTTCACGAAATTCTTCAAGTGTTGCAACCATTGGGAACATAACTTTTAAGTTACCATAAACACTTGCCCGTAATAGAGCTCGAAGTTGTACACGGAATATATCATCGCGCTCTAAACATAAACGGATAGCACGGAATCCTAAAAATGGATTTAGTTCTTCTGGTAGATTTAAATAAGGCAAATCTTTATCCCCGCCCACATCTAATGTACGAATAACGACAGGCTTACCATCCAAAGTTGACAATACTTCTTTATAAGCTTCGAACTGTTCTTCCTCAGTTGGTAATCGATCACGGTCCATGTATAAGAATTCTGTTCGGAAAAGACCGACTCCTTCTGCATCATTTTCTAAAACTGTATTCAAATCTTTAGGTGATCCTATATTAGCAGCCAATTCAATTTGGTGACCGTCAGATGAAACAGATGGCTGGTTAATTAACTGTTTTAATTGTTCTTCTCGCTCTTGCTCTTTTTCCATCTTTCCTTTAAAGTATTTAATTTCTTCCTCGCTAGGTTCAACAATTACTGTTCCGTTTTGGCCATCTATGATAACAGTTGTCCCCGCTTTAATCGTTTCGGTTGCATTAGTTGTACCAACAACAGAAGGTATTCCCATAGAACGAGACATAATGGCAGAGTGGGAAGTTCGACCTCCAATATCTGTAATGATCCCTTTAGCGTAATTGCGGTTTAATTGGGCTGTATCAGAAGGGAGAAGATCATGGGCAATCAGAATGACTTCATCTGTGATATCGCTTGTTGTCACTAATGGTTCACCTAACAGATAGGAGATAACACGCTTTGAAACATCACGAATGTCAGCAGCGCGTTCTTTCATATACTCGTTATCCATACTTTCGAAGATCGTGATAAATTGATTAGCTGAGTCTTGTAAGGCTTTTTCAGCATTCATTTGCTCAAATTTAATTTTATCTTTAACAGTATTTAGTAGTTCAGGGTCTTGCAAAACGAGTAAGTGAGCACTAAATATTTTTGCATGTTCTTCGCCAATTTCTTTTTCTACATGACTTTTAATTTTTTCTAGGTCATTAACAGCTTGGTTAATTGATTTCTCGAAACGAACTAATTCGTCATCAATATTATTTACTTTATACTCTTTTACACTTAGATTAGGACTTTGTAGTACGAATGCTTTTCCGATTTGTATTCCCTTGGAAGCGCCAATACCTCTTAATTCAGTCATATTCATTCATCTCCTTATAATAAAAAAATCATAAACGTTCAATAATAATTATATAATTTCATTTAATAACTCTTTGACACCGCTTACACTATCTATTATAATCATAATCAATCACATTCAGTCAATAATAATCAAAAACAATCAAATGAAAATGAATAGGTGGTGCTTTGCCATGCTATATAGTGAAGAACGAAAAAATAAAATTCATGCATATATTGAGAAGCATAAGCGTGCATCAGTACAACATTTATGCGATGCATTTAATGTTTCAGAATCAACTATTCGAAGAGATTTAAGTGAATTAGAACAAGACCATTTGTTGAGACGCACGCACGGTGGTGCTATTGCAATTGAAAGCGTTAACTTTGAACCAACTGTCACTGAAAAAGCAGACCGCTTTCAAATGGAAAAACAATTAATTGCTACTCGTGCAGCAAGCTACATTCAAGAAGGCGATACAATATTAATTGACGCTGGGACAACAACATTACCTTTAATTCATGAAATTAAACATTTTTCTTCATTAACAGTTGTCACTAACTCTGTTGTTCATTCAGAACTATTAAAGGATTCTCCGCAGATCGAAGTGGTTGTTCCTGGTGGAAGGTTAAGGCATGAGACACAAGCATTAGTTGGACCGATTACAGATCAAACGTTAAGTCTTTTACATGTTGATAAAGCGTTCATCGGCACGAATGGTATAGATTTAAGTGACGGTTTAACGACACCAAACTTAATAGAAGCATCTACTAAACGTACGATGATTAGTCAATCATCAGAGGTGATTGTGTTGGCTGATCATAGTAAGTTTGAAAAAGTAACTTTTGCGAAATTTGGTGACATTGACGATATACATCGATTTATAACTGATGAACAAGTCGACCAAGCTTTCGTATCTGAGTTTCATCAACGAGGTGTCAAACTAGATATTGTATTACTTCAGGAGGATTGAGCATGACACAACCGCTAACGATGACACTTAACCCAGCAATTGATAAGACAATAACTTTGCCAAAGTTCGAATTAGGTGGCTTAAACCGTTTGACACACAAGCCAGTTATCGACCCTGGAGGTAAGGGTGTTAACGTAGCAAAAGTTCTTAACCAACTAAATACACCGGTAACGGCAACTGGTTATATAGCAGGTCAATCTGGGCAAAAGTTTGTCGAAGAATTAACAAGTTTAGGAATTAATACAGTTTTCCAGAATATTCAGGGAGATATTAGAACTAATTTAAAAATTGTTGATCAATCGACAGAACAAACGACTGAGATAAATGAACCAGGCTTTTCAGTTGAAGATAAAGATCTTCTAAAATTTAATCAAACATTTGATGAATTATTGAATGACACATCTTACCTAGTATTGGGAGGGAGTACCCCAAAAGGAATTGGCGATGATCAGTATAAACGCTATATTGAATTAGCCAAACAAAAAGGTGTTAAAACGATATTAGATGCAAGTGGAAGCGCGCTTAGGGAAGGTTTGAAAGCGAATCCATATGCAATCAAACCTAATATTCACGAACTAGAGGAACTTTATGACACAAGTTTTGAAACAAAAGACGATATCCTCAAAGCTTGCCATCAGCTAGTAGAGGGTGGTGTCCAATTAGTTATTGTTTCTCTAGGTGCGGATGGAGCTCTGTTTGTAGGTAGGGAAGAAAGCTATGAAGTGAATCCATTTAAGATAGAACCGAAAAGCACTGTTGGCGCAGGGGATTCGATGGTAGGTGCAATTGTATATGCACTTAATCATAATTTTTCATTAAAGCAATTATCAAAGTGGTCAACGACTGCAGGTACAATTACAGCATCAAAAGCAGGTACAAATGTCTGTACATTAGCTGAAATAGAAGAGTTAGTTGATCAGGTTCATGTTCAAGCTATTAAATAATTTGGGGAGGTTAGAAACATGAAGAAGTTATTAGCTGTAACGGCTTGTCCAACTGGTATTGCTCACACATTTATGGCTGCTGAGGCTCTTGATCAAGCAGCGAAAGCGAAAGATGTGAGTCTGAAAGTTGAAACAAGAGGAAGTGTCGGTGCTGAAAACGAATTAACAGAAGAAGAAATACGTGAAGCACATGCTATTATTTTAGCAGTTGATACGAATGTTGATGAAGATCGATTTCAAGGGAAAAACGTCATTCGTGTAGGGGTTAGTGAAGCGATTAAAGACCCGAGTGGCTTAATAGATCGCGCTTTAGAAATGGAAGAGAAGTCAGCAGATGAATATGTTGAACAAGTTCAAAACAAGAAAAAAGAAAAAGGTGCTGAGCGACAAGGATTTTATAAACATTTAATGAATGGTGTATCCTTTATGATTCCGCTTGTGGTAGCAGGGGGTCTATTAATTGCATTATCTTTCGTGTTTGGAATTGATGCCGCTGAAAATGAAGGGTCTCTTGCATATTATTTAATGGAAACTGGAGGAGCCGCTTTTAGTTTAATGGTTCCTATTCTAGCTGGTTACATTGCTTATTCCATAGCAGATAAACCAGGTTTGGCTCCAGGTTTAGTTGGTGGTATGCTCGCAGAACAAGTAGAAGCAGGATTTTTAGGTGGTATTATTGCAGGTTTCTTAGCAGGTTATGTGGCATTATTAATTAAGAAATATTTCAAAGTTCCAAGAAACCTAGAAGGCATTATGCCAGTACTCGTTATTCCTTTCTTTGCAACGTTAATTACTGGGTTGTTAATGTTTTATATAATTAATGATCCTGTTGCAGGCATTATGGGTGGCTTAGAAAATTGGCTTCAATCCATGACGGGTGCCAATGCCTTTATTTTAGGCCTAGTACTAGGTGGTATGATGGCGATTGATATGGGTGGTCCTGTAAATAAGACAGCTTATGCATTTGCTGTAGGTTTATTAGCAAGTGAAATTTATGGACCAATGGCAGCTGTTATGGCAGCAGGTATGACGCCACCACTTGGTTTATGGTTAGCAACAGTTATTGGTAAGAAGAGATTTACAAATGAGGAGCAACAAGCAGGTAAGGCAGCGAGTGTTCTTGGAATCTCCTTCATTACTGAAGGTGCGATTCCGTTTGCAGCTGCAGACCCATTACGTGTAATCCCATCATTAGTTGCTGGTTCAGCAGTTGCTGGTTCACTAGCTATGATATTTGAAGCAGCCTTACGCGTACCTCATGGCGGTGTGTTTGTGCTATTCATTCCAAACGCAGTAACAAATGTTTTACTTTATGCACTAGCGATTGCAATTGGTACAGTTGTTACAGCATTATTCGTTGTACTATTAAAGAGGAATTCACCTCAAGCAAAAGCAGCACAAGCTAACGAGTAAATAGCGGACAACCAATGTCACTTAACGGCACTGGTTGTTATGAACTTCTCATATTATGGGAAACGTATGGACAACATGAATTTATAAAGGAGTAATAGACATGCAACTATCAGAAATTCTAAAAAACGAACATGTATTATTAGATGTAAATGTAAATTCAAGAGAGGCTTGTATTGACGAACTATCAAAATTAATGGAGAATACGGGAGTAGTATCAGACTCAGCCGTTTATAAAGATGCAGTATTGAAGCGTGAGGAAGAAGGTTCAACGGGTATTGGTTTTGGTGTAGCAATTCCTCATGGTAAATCTTCAGGTGTTGAAGAAGCTGGACTCGCGTTTGCTCGTTTGTCCGATGAAATTGATTGGCAGTCACTTGATGGCAAGCCTGTTAAATCGGTATTCTTAATTGCAATTCCAGAAGAAAAAGCAGGTAATGAGCATCTGCAAATTTTATCTCAACTTTCGCGTAAATTAATGCACGAAGATTTTAGAAATAAACTATTACAAGCAACGTCAAGCGACGAGTTAATTGCTGCATTAGATGAGTAGGAGGCACTTTTATGAAACAAGTTGAAGTTCAAATTCAAAATGAAACTGGACTACATGCTCGTCCAGCACAACAGTTCGTTCAAGAAGCAAGTAAGTACAGCTCAGATATTAAAATCGTAACAGGTGATAAGGAAACAGAAGCGAAAAGTATTTTAGGTATCATGACACTTGGTGTTGAAAAAGGGACGACAATTGGAATTAAAGCAGAAGGTGATGATGAAGAAGAAGCAGTTAATGCTTTAGTGCAGCTAGTAGATAGCAATTTTGAAGGCTAATAGTGAAAGGGGGTGCATAAAATTGCACCCCCTTTCTACTACTTTTAGGGTAGTTTGTAAATAGACATTTTTATACTAAAGTCCAGCTTGTCGTTGCAGTCTTTTAGAGATTTCTTCAAAGTCTTCGCGAGAGATGCCAGGTGCGAACGTCTCTGGGGCTGGTGGATAATCTGGTACAGGTGCTCCTTCTGGGGCGCCTTGAATAACTTCAAGAGGCATGCCGGTTTCAGGGTCGTCACCTTTCCAGATTTGTCTAATTTCACCGTAATCTTTTTGGCTAAACGTATACAGCTTAGTTCCTTCACCAGCATCTTCCCATTTACGAGCATAATCAAATTGTCGATTGCTTAAATTAGGGACAGGAAGCATTTTAGTCATGTCAGTTCCTGTTAGAGCATAAAGGGCTTTAGCGTAAGCTTTAATATGAACGCCACCACGTACAAGTAGATACCCAATCATTTCACGCGCAATTGGACTACTCGTCATTTCATAGACGCGCATTTTATGTGTTCGCGCTCCAATTTCTAAAAAGTAGTTGTGCAACAAGTCTTCAACTAAATTACCGCTTTTAAATGTGTAGTCACCAGTCCACGGTGCCCCCATTGAGTCAAAAGGTTTTGCCATTTGATCTGTGTCGATAAAATGATATGATATTCGTTTATCAACACCATCTCTCATCGGTGTTTGATCTGGGTCTTCCGCGTAAGTAGCACCTTCTAACATTGAATTAATGGCGTGTGAAACTAACTCGACATGACCAAATTCTTCACCAGATATACTACAAATTAAGTCGTAAAAAGGCTTCAGTTTCTTTTGTTGTCTAAAACCGAATGACTGAAACATGTAGTTATTTAGTGTAGACATTTCTCCAAAGCGTCCACCAAGTAATTCTTGGACAGCGGCGGCTGCATTTGGATCAGGGTCATCTCTTTTAGGTAATTCAATGGCGATGCGATTAAACCGTTCAATCATGATGTTCCCTCCAACTGTTTGACGTCATTACTATGTGTATGACGTTGGAAGGTTGTATTATCCATTAAATGTGATCGGGTTCATAGTTTGTCGGCATGACCCATACAATTTCTTGCATACGAATAAAGTAGTAGTTACCGCTTACTTCCATTGTGATGTGATCTGGAGTTGCTTCAACTAATTTACCACGTTCGGCTCCTTGTGTTGTCTGAACAACAACATTTGAACCGTTAAGCCCTTGTAAGTTATAAAACATAAATGGCTCAATGATCGATAATGATAAAAGCCCAACTTCTTGCTCATCTTGGCGTGGCATTTGTGGATACCCATATTGCGTGTAATTTGGGTTGTTATAATACATAAAAAAAATCCCCCTTAAACATGTGCTGATTTAGTTTATGACAGCACACGCCTAAGGGTGATACATTTACCTACATAAAGGCTCTTCTTTATTCGATAACGTCAGGAGTTTAGGGGTTATGAGAATGTAAAAAATAAGTAACGGAGTGATCGTAAGAAAACCCACGAGAAATCCTACATTAAAAATAATATTCATTAAAGGGATAATGATGAGATATGCTGGAAGGGCCACCATTTGACTAACCCAATAGCTTCGCTGTGAAGAATACTGTTTTTCATTGCAGTGCTCGCAAGTCATTTTCCTTCTCAGTTTTAAAACTTGCTTTAGTGATTCTTTATAAGACCACGTTTCTCCACAATGTTGACAAACTGGCATAAAATCACCTCATATTTTATTCAAATTCAATATCTGGATTGATCGACATGAGTTGCTTAACAAATAGACTTTTATCAGCTGGGGAAATTCTAATTACTCGGTGGTCGTAACCATATGTGATTTCTAAACGGGTAACAGAAAGTGCAGGAGATAATTTCAGGCTGCGTACTAACCTGATTTGCTCAATGTCTAGAATGTCTATTTTCTTTGTGAATGGTCCAAACTTTATCATCAATTGGCCTTCATCTACCTTGTATCGGACTGTAAACCAAAACCAAATGATGGCGATTAAAAGAGTGACACCTATGATCATGAAGAATAAATCGGATTGAATAAACGAGTATGTAACGATAAAGCCTGTAATACCAAATAATAATATGGCTACCCAGACATCTTTTTTAGTTTGATAATTCATAGTAATTCCTCCTCCCGTATACAATTTTACAGTAATATGTAAGTTGTTTCACCTATTTTATACAGCGGGTTTGTTTTACAAAGGAATGCATTCATTATAATATAAGTGTGTAAATTATATGAGGTGATAATATGACATGTCATAAATGTGGAAATCAATTGTTTGTAAACGATCAATATTGTTCTAGGTGTGGTGAGCGCGTTAAGTCAAACGTAAGTCAACATGAAAGCACGGTTATAAATGATGAACCACAACCAAGTAAAGGAAAGAGTCCAATACTGGCATTAATTCTTTCAGCTTTAGTTGTTGGGTTAGGTCAATTATATGTTGGACAAGGTTTAAAAGGAATTGTTCTATTTGGTGTATGGGTATTGGCGACAATTGCTACAGCTGGTATGGCAATGTTTGTCATATGGATTATTAATTTAGTCGATGCTTACCAGATCGCAAACAAAGTCAATCAAGGTAAGCATGTTGAGGAGTGGGAATTTTTCTAACGAGACTCTACCAAAATGGTGGAGTTTTTTTGTTTTCGTTTCTTCTGTTTAATGACAATTTATGGTATTATTCTTGTAATAGTTTTAACAAGTGTAGTCGTTCAATCAAACGTTTGATTAATAGGAAAGGAGCAACAAGAAATGCTTGAATTAATCGTTATTATATTATCCTTTTTTATTTTGATGGTGTTGTTACAACGGACTGTTCGAAAGTTTATGGGGTTAGACACGAGTTGGCAAGCGATCTTTCAAGGAAGAGACCCGTATGTGAATGACCGACATCGTAAGTTAAACCAAATTTTCGTGCTCATTGGTATTACGCTACTTATTGGTCATTACATGTTATTTAATTTTGATAACTTAACCTATGTCATTTTAATTACGTTTGTTTTAATTTTTAGAGGGTTAGATATATTTATGTTTTGGAAGCACCGTCCTCAGGAGAAAGTTCATTGGATCATGTTAATTAATACAGTCGTCATATTAACTTTCTTTGGGGTTTTATTAGCTTTATCTAACTCTTTAGCAGTATAGGTGGTGCTGTTATGTATGCTGGAGAGATTGTGTTTTTAGTTATAGTTTTTATGCTCATCATATTCCTCATGCAATATGGTATGAGGAAGTTGTTAGGAGTTGATGCTAACACGAAGGCTATTTTTGAGAGTGATGGAAGAAACGTTAATAACATTCATCGTTATATAAATAAGTTACTGGCTTTAATATTAATTTCAGTTATTTTAGTTAACAATTTCTACATTTCAATGGAACATTGGGAATTAATTGTAGTTAGTGTAGTGGTTTTATTTAGAGTTGTAGATGTTGTGATGAATTGGATCGTTCAACCGGAAGAGAAGCTGCATTGGATTATGCTTATTAATTCATTTATGATTGTAGGGTCTGTCTATTTACTGATTGAACTGGTTAGTCGCGGGAGTTAGGGAGAGGATTACATGACGGAATTAGTGCCTTTATTTCTCTTATTATTAAACCTACTTGCAATAGCTTATATTGTTGAGAAGGTTATTCGTCATAATTTACATATTCCAAAGGAAAAGAAATCGTTTGATGAGCGTTTTTATAACTTTTTACATGGATTTCTAATAATTGCTGTACCGATGATTGGAACGATTGTAGTTACACTTTTTGCTGAGAGTTTAACAAATTTGTTGCTTTGGGTGATTGCTTTATATACGGGGATTTATGTCATCGAAGGCATTATGGAATGGGTTTATGCACGTGAGAAGCGAGAGTATGTCGTTATTTGGGCTGTATCAGCAACTATGCTTGCTTTAGTAATCGTTTTTTATTACACCGAATTCTTCGGAGTTGTGCCTGACCATGTTTAGTTTTGTTCTTATCACCTAGACTTACAGACTTTGTAATGTAAAGGAGTGAGTTTGCATGGAAGAACAAATTGAATGGAAGCAACCACGATGGTTTTGGTTTTCGGTCATTGGGTTAATTATCTTGAAGTATTTATTCACATTTAGCTTGGTATGGGTCGAACTAAGGCCTGGTGAGATCCTTCAATATGGTGTAACTTTTTCAGTTATGACGTTTGTTGTATATGCAAGTGTCGTTATGTATCTATTACCGAAAGAAGCCAGAAAAGATCTAAATACGTTTTTTTATCTCTTTATTCCTCTCATATTCTATTTACCTAACTGGGGGATAGTTGCAGAAATCTTGTAGTGCGCTTAATGTTAGGCGCACTTTTTATTTTGCATGACTTTTTCACCTAGACTTTTATACTGTTTTATCCTGTGGTGGAATAATTTACAGAAATTTAACACAAAAGTGACAATATTTTGTTTATAATAAAACTGATTTTGACAATATGGGAGGTTAAATAGTGCAAAGGTTAAAAAGTGTCTTACTAAGTCTGTTTTTTGTTGTTTTAGTTAGCAGTATGTTGGTAATACCAGTTAGTGCAGAAGACTTCGATGACTTAATCATCTCAGAGTATGTTGAAGGTAGTGGCTTTAATAAAGCATTAGAGCTTTATAATGGCACAGGTAATTCTATTAATCTAGAAGACTATACGTTAGTCAATTTCACAAATGGAGCGAGTCAAGAACCTGATGATGGCTTTGCTAGTCCGTTAGAACTTACAGGTGAGTTAGCGTCTGGAGAGACATTAGTTGTCGCTCATGCTAATGGGTCTGATGAGTTGTTAGAAAAAGCTGATGTGACTGGGTCATCTTATTTTTATGGATTTAATGGTAATGATGCTATTGTTTTATTTAAGAATTATGATGATTCGGTACGCGATGGTGAAGTCATTGACTCAATTGGACGAGTTGGTGAAGACCCTGGTCAGTACTGGGGTGATGAACAAACAAGAACAGCAAATCAAACGTTAGTGAGAGATTATGATGTAAAGGTTGGCGACCGTAACATTCATGATGAGTTCCACCCAGAAGATGAATGGATTCCATTCTTTGCAGATACATTTGAGCACTTAGGACAGCACGAACCAGTTGAACCTCCGGAGATTGAAGATGAGTATGTTGCAACAGTTGATCGTGTCGTAGATGGGGACACGATTCATATTACAAGTCCTGTTCTAGGAACGACGAATGTAAGGTATTTAAATATGGATACGGCTGAAACATATCATCAAGATTTTTATGATGAAGATTTAATTTTAGAAGACCCGAACCACTCACAAAAGTATCACGGAGATAAGGCAACAGAATACTTACAAGAGCTACTTCAACCTGGTGATGAAGTTATTCTGAAGTTAGGTGAAGAGCCATTAGATACTTATGGAAGACTATTAGCAGAAGTGATTCGTGCTGAGGATGATTTAAACACTGGCTTGGAATTGGTCAGGGAAGGTCATGCACCATCATACTTCATTTGGCCGGTCGGCGATGAGGAGACATATTTAGAGTATCAAGAAGCGGCTCGTCAAGCTGAAGAGGATAAGCTTGGTATTTGGTCAGAAGATGCACCTTTAATGGAGTTGCCTTTTGAGTTCCGTTCACGATATGATGACAGACCGCTACATCGTATGGTTGGTAATTCAAGTACGATGCAGTATTACTTGCCGAATGATTATGAAGAAGTCCCTCATTATGAACGTATTTTCTTCCCAGATGAAATGACCGCGTTAGCAGAAGGTTATGAGCCTGCGTTTGAACGTGATCCAGTTATTGCTGATGCTAGAGTGGCTGACCTTGGCACAAATGTCATGGTTGAGGGTACTGTCACGCATAAAGTTGAGGCGAGTGGCATGATTAACTATTATGTACAAGACCACACTGCTGCTATTGTAGTACGTAACGGCGATCTAGATGCTGAGGTTGGTGATGAAATACGTGCAGCTGGAACGACAGAAGAGTTTTATGGAATGTTACAAATTGTGGCTAGCAATGCTGAAGTGATTAATGAAGCGCAGGATGTTGTAGACCCACAAGTGATTAGTTCAAGAGATTTAGGAGAAGAGCTAGAAGCACAACTTGTCACATTAGAAGATGTAGAAGTTTTGTCAGTAGATCAGTACAACGATTACACAGTACGTGATGCGGGCGGTGAGTTTATAATCGACAATGACGCTGGTTTTCTTGAAGTTGGTGAAACTTACGATGCCATTACAGGTGTGATTGATTACAACTTTGGAGAGTACAAACTGATGCCAAGAAGTGAGGATGATCTGCAAGTTGAACTGCCAATGGTTTCACTTGAGGAAGTTCGGAATGCTGAGCTTGGCACGCGCGTTCATTTTACGGGTATTATTACAGCTGGTTTTTTTCAAGGTGGAATGTATAACTATTATGTACAGGATGAAACTGGCGGGATTGTGGTACGTGCAGAGGATTTCGGAGCTGAACTAGGTGATGAAATCCAAGTTAAAGCACGGACTGAGGAATACTTTGGGCTACTGCAAGTTATCCCAAGTGAAAGCAATGTTGAAGTCGTGAATTATGATGTCGGCCTTCCTGAACCGAAGCAAGTTGCATCGACAGAAATTGGTGAAGCGTTAGAAGGGCAACTAGTGACTGTAACGGATGTAACAGTAGAACAGGGCAATGAATTTGGTGACTATCCAGCTTCTGACGATTATGGTGAGTTTGTGATTGACGCTTTAGTTGGTGACATCGATACAACAGTTACTTACGAATCGATCACAGGTGTTGTGACTTATAACTTTGATGAGTATAAACTGATGCCAAGGTTTGAAGAAGACTTTGTCGTCCAAGAATCGTTGCTAGATGGGTACGTTGAAGGTGAGGACACATTGAGTGACGTCACTACTAACCTAGTTGAACGAGCAGATGAAGATTTAGAAGAAACGCTACTGTTACTAGAAGAAGAGTTGCATGAGTTGATTGAAACAAAAGGAAATACCGATCAACATATTGCTTCGGGCATGCAACATATAGAAAAGTCGTTAGACAAATATTTTGATCAAAGTAAACAAGTTGAATTAAATAAGATCGAAAATGAGTTGGACAAACTGTTTTCACGTCCATAAAAAACAGAGCAGGGGGTTATCCCTCTGTTCTATTTTTTAAGTCGCTCTTCATGCTTTAAAAACTCATGGAAAGTATGGAATAGTTGGTTAGGGTTGTAATCGATTATTTTTAAATAACGTTTTACAGCTTGCTCAGGAACGATTTCGCTTTTAGCAATTCGCTCCCTTATATAATTGATACTTGTTTGATGAAGCGACTTGTTGTGGTGTAGTGACTCTCTGAACAACGCCATTCCGAATGCGCCAATTAAAGCTAAAACGCCAATCGCTAATAAAACTTCACTAGAATATGGCATTGATGTTAACGCGAAGAATAAGTTAAAGATCGAAATGGCCATAAGTGGAAATGCAATAAATGAATAGATTAAACTTCGCCTCATAAAAGGTGAAATTTTTGACTGCATTTCATCGAATTCTTCTTTAACATAACTGGAAGCATCTTTTGGTGTAAATAGATTCATATGAGACACTCCTTTTACCGTCGACTTTTTGCAATTAAAATAAACTTAATTAACTGAAGTACCGCCATTAAAGTGCTGGCGACGTAAGTTAATGCTGCAGCGTTTAACACTTTACTTACACCGCGAACTTCATTGTTTGAAATCATACCAAATTTAACTAATTTATCTTTAGCCCGACTACTAGCGTTGTACTCAACTGGAAGAGTAACTAACTGGAAGAGCACTGCTAATGAAAACAGAACGATCCCTACAGTAATTAAATTGAACATGTCTAGAATAAAGCCACCAATTAATAATATTGGGGCTAATTGTGAACCGAAATTCGCTACGGGAAACACTTTATGTCGTACGACTAACATCGAATAATTAGTCGCATCTTGAATCGCGTGTCCCACTTCATGAGCAGCGACTGATAATGAAGAAATCGAATTCCCGTTATAGACAGGGTCTGATAATCGCACCACTTTCTTAGACGGGTCATAATGATCAGAAAGTGTTCCTTTTTTCGAGCGCTCAATCTTCACATTGTGTAAGCCTTCTTCGTCTAAAATCCTTCTAGCGACTTGTGCTCCACTTAAGCCAGCTGAAGCTTGCACTTTCGACCATTTTTCAAAATTACCTTTTACTTTCGACTGAGCCCACATTGCTAAACCAAGTGCTGCAAAAATTAATAGATCCATGGGGTGGAAAAACATTGAGTTTACGTCCTTTCATTATTAACCTTTACTTATATTTTATATGGCCATAGTGCGTTATACAATTTAGAAGCTCTAAAAACATTATGACAATTAAAGCGATTATTTAACCATTTTTTTGAAAAAATTATGTTAAGATTGGGCAAAAGGTTGGTGAAAGGGGGAGCTTTCCATGTGGTATATAATTGGGATCATTATGTTCATTACAATTTTTGTTTTAGTCATATCGATTAATTCCAAAGTTAACTACATGATGAAACACCTTGGCATACATGAGGAGTACCATAACTTAGAAGAGGAATCATTTGATGAAAAGATGGACCGAGAGTTAGGTGGAGGAAAAGGGGAAAACAATAAATAACAAAGTTAGTAGAAAATATCCCAAACATTGGAATGCTTCTGTTCGGTGATATTTTCTATTTGTTTTATAGCAATATATTATAGAATAAATAGAGAATGTTGTGGGAGAGGTTGATTATTATGTCTTCATATTTATCGAATAAAGAAATAGATCAGGCAGTTGATCTATTAATCAATACATATCAAGTACCGAATCGAATCATACAAGGTCTTTTAGGTAAAGAAAATATTAAAGAGATTAGTCGTCATTATAAGACGTTTAAAGGTGGAACGCTTTCTACAGAAGAGCTGGCAAGAATGGTTGTCATTGAAAAAGGTGCTGAGTTGTTCAAAGGAAGTGGTCAAGCCGTCAGACAACTTCGCGAGTATTTATTAAGGCGGTTAGCAGAGCAAGACTTGATTGCACTCTATGAACGAAATCCGAGAAGCGGTAAGAAGATTACATCACCATCTTATATGTACAAAGCGCTAGCTGAGAAACGTTGGAGTGATGGTCGCGTTTGGCCGCGCGATTTTGTTTCAACTCTTGGCTTTCCACTCGTATTCTCTGGCGTTAAAATGCCTAAAACAACAAATCAATCAGCTGTAATGGATGTTGAAGCGAGAAAAACAGTGCCACCGTTAGTTGATTTTCAGGAACAGTTAAAGGACGACATGCTCGATGTGTTGGAGTTGAATGGTGATCAAACGCGTTGTATCGTTACATTACCAACAGGTGGTGGTAAGACACGTGTAGCGGTTGAAAGTTTTATAGAATGGATGCATGTTCACTTTTCTGAACAGAAATATATGGTATGGATCGCTCAAAGTGCAGAACTTTGTGAACAAGCCATCTCTTGTATTGCTGATATGTGGCAAGAAAAGGATTACCCAGAAACGTTACGAGTTTATCGATACTTTAATGGTGGTGAAGTGGGTGTAGAAGATCTAACAGGTGGGGCAGTTGTAGCTAGCATTCAACAAATTGTTTCGCGCCTGAAGGCTGAAGATCCAGTTATAACAGAAATCTTACAAAACTGCGGTGCTATGATTATTGATGAGGCTCACCATGCTGCAGCGCCTAGCTATAAATTGTTAATTAATAAAGCCCGTGAACTTTGTGGTGAAGACTTGTTCCCTGTATGTGGCCTAACCGCAACACCAGGGCGTAGTTTTGGTGAGACAGAACAACTAGTTGGCGAGTTCGAAGCGCATTTAATTAAGCCACAACTACCTGATTTTAAAGAATACGAAGAAAATCCAATTCGCTACTTTAGAGATGAAGGTTTTTTGGCAACTCCAATCCACATTATCCATGAATCAGGCAAAGATTATGAAGTCGATGAAGATGACGTTAATGAAGACCAAGATTTAACGAAAGAGTTCCTCAAGGAATTAGCCGCTGATGAAGGTCGTAATGAAATGATTATTGAGCGGTTATTAGACATTCCAAAAGGAAAACCAGCCCTTGTATATGCTTGTACAGTCGAGCATGCGGAATTTTTATCATCGGTTATGAACGCATTAGGTCGAAAAGCAGCTTCGATTTCATCGCAAACGTCAAAAGGATTAAGACGAATTTATATTGATGCCTTTAAAAAGGGCGAACTCGACTATTTATTCAATTATGGCGTCTTAACGACGGGGTTTGACGCGCCGAACACAGAGTACATCGTTATGACACGTCCAACGACAAGTGATATTTTGTATGAACAAATTATTGGTCGTGGATTGCGCGGACCTAAGTTTGGTGGGACAGAACAATGTACGATTATAGATTTTGCCGATAACTTAATGCGTCTCGGTAAGCCACTAGCCTATACACGATTTGAACATTTTTGGGGAGCGCAAAAGGTGGAGAGTTGACTCGCGGAGTTTTATCAGCACTCATGGAATTTTATCAGCGTTCGCTATATTTTATCGGCGCTCACGAAAATTTATCAGCGTTCGCTATATTTTATCAGCGCTCACAAGATTTTATCAGCGAACGCCATCATAATCATGCTAGAATAATAGAAGAGTTGATTTAGAAGGAGATCTACCATGAGTCTACATCCATTTTTACATAAAAAGCAGCACGAACTTGGGATTACTTTGAATGAAGTCCAGCAAAAAGCCGTTCTAACAACAGAAGGGCCTCTACTTCTATTAGCTTCGCCTGGTTCAGGTAAGACGACTACAATTATTATGCGAATAGGTTATTTAATAGAAGAAAAAGGTATTAGGCCTGAACGGATTAAAGCTGTAACCTTTAGCCGTGCGTCAGCAGTTGATATGAAGGAGCGTTACCAAACCTTTTTCCCGAACTTAGAAGTAGTAGATTTTTCAACAATTCATAGTTTGGCTTTTCAAGTCGTGCGTGAATATTTACGTAAACAATGCGTTACATATGAGTTGATTGAAGGAGAAGTTGACCGGCCACAGTATCATAAAAGAATGGTGCTTCGTGACCTATACAGTCAGCTAAATGAAGAGTCTATTACAGATGATCAGTTAGAGGAGTTATCAACTTATATTAGTCTAGTGAAAAATAAACTACTGCCAGAAGACCAGTGGCATGTGGTTGAATGTGATGTGACGAATGCTTACGAGATTTTGAGACAATACGAATCGTTCAAACAACAGACGCCTTCTCATTTGTTAGTAGACTATGATGATATGTTAACAATTGCTCATGAAGCTTTCGAAAATGACAATAATCTACTATTAAAGTATCAAAACCAATTTGACTATATTCTCACAGACGAGAGTCAAGATACGTCGATGGTTCAGCATGCGATCATCGAAAAGTTAGTTAACAACCATCAAAACTTATGTGTTGTAGCTGATGATGACCAGTCGATTTATACGTGGCGTGCTGCTGAGCCAAAGTATTTATTAGATTTTCAAAAAGTATATCCAAATGCACAAATATTAAAGATGGAACAAAATTACCGTTCCTCACAAGAAATTGTACAAACAGCGAACCAGTTTATTAAACAGAATAAAAACCGTTATGACAAAAACATGTTTACAGAAAACGCGTCACATGAACAGATCCAGTTAAATTCATTTCATTCAGATCGCAAGCAAATTGAGTACGTCATAGAGGAATTAAAAGAGGCTAAAGGATATCAAGACATTGCGTTGTTGTACCGTAATAATAGCTCATCAATTGTTCTCGCTGATGCATTAAGTGAAGCGGGAATTCCATTTTATATGAAAGATTCAGATCATCGTTTCTTCAAGCATTGGGTTGTACAAGATATATTAAATTTTATGCGTTTAACATATGACCAGACTCGAATTGACATTTTTGAGCGGATATTCTCGAAATTTCATGGCTATCTGTCGAAAAATCAAGTTGAACAAGCGAGAAGAAGGGAGACAAACCAGTCTGTTTTTGAAAAGTTACTCTCCTATGGTCAGTTAAAGGACTTTCAATTTAAAAAGTTCAAACATTATCAGTTAGTTTACCAAAAGATGCATGAGTACTCGCCGAAAGAAGTCATTCGTCAAATTCGAAAAGAACTTGGCTATGAGAGAGTCATTAAAGATATGTGTAAACGTTTAGGGTTTAATGAAGAGGGGCTAATGGAGACGTTAAACTTACTTGAAGTCATTGCTGAGAAGGCTGATGATATGATTGGTTTTGCGAAACGTCTTCAGCATTTAGAGACGTTAATGAAACAATCAAAGTTTAATAAACATCAAGATGCAGTTACTTTGTCGACGTTTCATAGTGCGAAGGGGCTTGAGTTTCCAACTGTATTCATGGTCGATTTAGTTCAAGGTGTCATTCCTGCCCGGTCTGACATTGAAGCTTACAAAGAAGGTGATGTAGAACCAATGGAGGAAGCTGTACGTCTCTTTTATGTAGGCATGACTAGGGCTGAGACAAGGTTAGAATTATTAACTTATGAGAGAAAATTCAATGCTAAAGTTCAACCATCTAAGCTGTACTTAGATGTTAATCGTATAGTTAATCCACTTGAACAAAAGCCAAAGCCTGAAGTGAAAAAGAAGCGGCATAATCCTAATGCCATCCAATCAGAAGAAGAGGTTTCAATTGGGCTAAAAGTAAAACACCGAGTGTTTGGTCAAGGAGTTATTGTTGACTGGTTAAGTGACTCAATTATGATCCAATTTGAAAGTGACTTAAAAGAGCTAGTCTTAAGTACTTGCTTATATCATGGATTACTAGAAGAAGTTAATTAAAATAGAGCAACAAGTAAGATTCTGTACCCCAAAAGTTAGAGTAAAAATCTAGTTTTTGGGGTTCAATAATCCTAAATACTTTTTCTTTTTTATATGATTAAATGTTTCGAACGTGTTTGATGCCTTTAGAGGATAAATTATCCTAAATATAATTCAATTATTATGTGTTTTCTGATAGTATAGTAATATGTAAATTTTTGGTCTGATTTGAAGTTTCAGACTGGATTAGAGGAGGTTTTTTATTTTGTCGAATGTTGCAATGGAATTGAGTAATGTTCATAAAAAAATTGGCAAACATGAGATTATAAAAGGAGTAGATTTTTCCGTTTATCGCGGTGAGGTATTTGGGTTGATTGGACCTAATGGTGCAGGTAAAACGACTACAATACGTATGATGGTCGGACTACTAAGTATTACAGAAGGTAATATTAAAATACTTGGTAAAAGTATTCAAAAAGAATACAAGGATGCTATTAGTGAAGTAGGGGCCATTATCGAAAACCCAGAAATGTATCCATTTATGAGTGGATATAAAAACCTGAAGCATTATGCCAGAATGCATCCAGGTGTAACAAATGAGCGGATTCGAGAAGTTATTCAATTAGTAGGTTTAGAGAAACGTATTAATGAAAAAGTAAAGCGTTACTCGCTTGGGATGCGTCAAAGGTTAGGGATTGCACAAGCTTTATTACATAAACCTTCTATATTAATTTTGGATGAACCTACTAATGGGCTTGACCCTGCAGGTATTAGTGAAATTCGTCAGTATATTAGAAGACTTGCTGAAGAAGAAAATATTGCTGTTATTATTTCAAGCCATTTACTGTCTGAAATTGAGCTAATGTGTGATCGTGTTGGAATTATCCAACATGGTAAGATGGTGAACTTTGAATCTATTGGAAAGTCAGATGATCAAGATGAAGATGTTATCAAACTTCAGTTAGATGTAACACCAATAGATCAGGCGCAAGACATTTTGAGTGATCAATTACAAATAGAGTCTAGTGTTCAAAAAGGCTTTCTATCATGTCAAATAGAAAAAGATCAAGTTCCTGCTATTGTTAAGACGTTAGTTGAACATCAAGTCGATGTTTATCAAGTTGTTGCTTTGAAAGGAACGTTAGAAGATAAATTCTTTGAACTGACGGGAGAGAATGTCATTGAGTAGTTTTATTAAACAAATATATAATGAACAAATTAAAATATATGTCAGAAAACCGACTTGGGTTATGTATTTTATTCTGTTTGCGTTAATAATTGGTATAGCGGCGATTACCCAAACATCTGGTGTAAATGATAACAATGAAAATTGGGAACAAGTGTTGGAACAAGATAATGAACAAAGTCATGAGACAATTCAAAACTTAAGGGAAGCTGATTTTAGTAATGAAGCGTCTATTAAAGTATTTGAACAGACGATTGAACGTAATAATTATAGGTTGGAGAATGACATAGCACCTAATGATTTTGGCGCGTGGGCATTTGTTGAAGAGAATGTTTTTCTTCTGTCGTTAGTTAGTTTATTCACAATTATTGTCGCGGCTGGAATTATTGCAAATGAATTTAAATGGGGAACAATTAAATTACTGTTAATTCGCCCTTTAACTAGAACACAAATTTTATTAACAAAATATATTTCAGTCTTGTTATTTGCGCTATGGACCTTATTATTTGTTTGGGTCTCATCATTAATTGTAGGGATGATTTTCTTTGGTTTCGAAGGTTTTACAGCTACAACGGTCGTTAACCGTCCAGATGGTGTTCAAGAAGTAAGCTTATTCTCTGAAGTAATGAGAACTTATGGGTTCAGATTAGTTAATTTAGTTATGATGGCAACATTTGCGTTTATGATTTCAGCTATCTTTAGACAAAGCTCATTAGCAATTGGATTAGCGATTTTCTTAATGTTTACAGGGAATACGATCGTAGAATTTTTCGCCAATCGTGACTGGGCTAAGTATATTCTTTTTGCCAATACAAACTTACAACAGTTTAGTACTGGTAATATTATGTTTGAAGGTATGACGTTAGGATTTTCGATTACAATGTTAATTGTTTATTTCGTTTTATTTTTAACACTTGCTTGGACATTCTTCACTAAACGTGATGTAGCAGGTGAATAAATAGTTCATGGGATGAAAAACCAGTCATGATTTAACAGTTTCGTGACTGGTTTTCATTATTGTGTTCGATCCAAAATATGATTCTATCAAAATTTATGCTCATATCAATAGTCCACATAGCCTATGAAAAATTGCAACACGAAATATCATACTTTAGTAACATCATGGCTTTAGACTGTATCTTATATATAGTTAGCGAACTTATTAAATCTTTCTGTAAAACTATTATACTATTAATTTAATTTTCAAAAAATAATGAAAATTAATCATGAAATCCTATATTTTCCAGTCTATAATTATAGTTAATTAATAGATTGGAGGGAATAATATGAAAAAGATGAGAAAAACGACATCTATTGTATTAGCCTCAACGTTATTGTTTGGAGGATTTCAAACAAGTTATGCTTTAGTGGAAGATGGAGATGTTCAGGTTCCAAGTACAGTTGCTCAACAAAAAGTAAAGGAGTTACCTGATCATGTCCCTGTATTTGTGCAAGAAAAGCATGCACAACGTTTTGAAAGTAGTGATGTGAATAGCGCCAAGGATTACTTAATCGCTCAAAGGAATGAACATGGTGTTCAACAAGTAGAGGAAAATTTTAAAGCTAAGGAAGTTCAGGAAGATGAACTTGGAATGACACACATTCGTTTCAATCAGGAAAAAAGTGGGATTCCAGTAGAGGGAGCAGAAATTATTGTTCATTTTAATGATGAAAATGAAGTGACCTCTATGAATGGTCATATTAGCGATGATTCATTTTTAGATGGATTTGAAACAGAACTTAGTCTAAGTGAAGCAGAAGCGATAGAACTTGCTAAATCTTCGGTAGGTGCACCAGATGACTTAACTTATGAACCAGAGTCCGAACTTGTCATTTATCCTTTTGGTGATGATCATTACTTAACACATAAAGTAAATGTGAATTTTATGTCTGGTGAACCAGGTATTGGTACGTTTATGTTGATGCTCATAATGGACAAGTTGTTGATCAGTTTAATGCTTTACACCCTGTTGAAGAATACGAAGATGCAATGGAAGACCATAAAGGAGTTGGAACTGGTGTTCACGGTGAACATCGTGATGATCTTCATATGTCTAGAGTGAAGCCAGACAAAGGTGGTACTATGTTTATGCTAGCGGACCATTCACATGAGGGGATAGAAGGAATCTATACTTACGATTATAATACTGGAGAGCTAGCAGAAAACAACAGTGCATCTTTTAAAGATGAATACCATCACCCTGCTGTTGATGCCCATTACAATTCTGAAATTGTTTATGAGTACTACAAAGAAGAGCACGACCGTAACTCATTAGATGATGAGGGTATGGCGATTATATCTTATGTAAATTATGGAACAGATTTTAATAATGCTTTCTGGAATGGACAACATATGACTTATGGTAATGGTGATGGCGATTTTATGGTTCCTCTATCGGCGGGGCTTGATGTTGCTGCGCACGAAATGACTCACGGTGTGATTACAAATACTGCGAATTTAGTGTACCGTAATCAACCAGGGGCATTAAATGAGGCTTATGCTGATATTTTCGGCGCAATTATTGATGATGAAAACTGGGAGATTGGTGAAGATATTATGGGACCAGGTGCTATTGCAGATGGACGCACAGCACTTCGTAGCTTAAGTGACCCAAGTAAGTTTCCGGTAAATGAAGCTTACATCCCTTATGGAAATGGCGATGGTTTATACCCATCACACATGGATGAGTATTACGATTTGCCACTTCATTTGGATAATGGTGGTGTACACATTAACTCTTCAATTATTAACCACGCCGCTTATTTAACTGCACAAGAGATTGGAAGAGATGCTTTAGGTCAAATTTATTACCGTGCACTTGTTCACTATTTAACGCCTTATTCTGACTTCCAAGAAGCTCGTCAAGTGCTCATTCAGTCTGCCATAGATCTATATGGTGAAGGTAGTGAAGAAGCAATAGCAACAGCTAGCGGTTTTGACCAAGTTGGAATTTATGAAGAGTAAATAACAGTTAATTAAAGGCCTTAGGTCACAAAGTGGCTTAGGGCCTTTTTGTTTACTATGATACCTCCATTGTCATGTTTGTTTTCGGCTTTTAATAAAATATTGTATCAAGTCAGAAAGCGGAATGGAGAGAGAGAATTGAGTTCACAAACAGAACCGAGAGTTTTCCGTATGGATGAGGGGCTTGTTGAGGATTATATTGGTAAGAATTATTGGTATTATATAAAAAGCTTTACAAACATGAAGAGAAAGCAGTCGAAGCTTTCGTGGAATTTTGCTGCGTTTTTATTTGGGGTTATGTGGTTAGCTTATCGGAAAATGTACCGTCATGCAGTAGCTTTTGCATTTCTCAAAGTTGTTATAGTCGGCGTATTAGTTTATCGGCAGTTGCACGAATATTCTACAGACTGGTTTTTATTAGCTATAGTTGGTGTAATATTTGCTACGCATTTAATTATTGGTGCTTTAGGAAATCAGTATTATATGGTTCATGTTTACCGCAATGTTAAAATATTGGCTTATACTCCAGTTTCACGGGAAGTGCAAGTGAGTGGGGCAGAAAAGACCGGGCAAACGTCTTTATTATCTAGTGTTCTAGCTTTGTTAGCATTAGCGATTGTCAGTATGGCGCTGTTGATCGTTGTGGATGCAATTGAAGACAGAGTTGAAGAAGCACAACCTGTTGGAGTAGAGCCTAGGAGTTATTATTCAACAGTAGACATTGTGAGTCGCTCTACGATTGAAGGTGACGGACGCACGGTTGGTGAAGTTTTTGAAGAGAAATTTATGTTTGGTCAGTGGAATACGAACGACCTTGAAGGAGTAACAGAAGAAGTTGTCTATACCGGAACTTTACTACAAAGAGATGAAATATATGAAGTCACGTTAGTGTTTGAAGTAAACTCTCATGCTTATCAAGCAGTAATGTCAGAAGTGCTAGTGGATGGCTATTTGTTGACGGGTGATGAAGCATGGAATTTGTTGAATAACTTGTTTAAGTAGTCTTAATTAGTCTGTAAAGCCTGGTGGGTTTGTCATGTTATACAAGTTATTATTCAAAAAAAATAACGAATTGCCGCTAAACAGGCGGTAATTCGTTAACTATATTGAGATAATTCATAAGGCTTATTATAGGTGACATATGTTTTAGCGATTAGATCATGGAGCGAGCGTTTATCCTCTCTAAATACAACCATAAAAATACTAACAATGAGACCAATCCCAAATGTAAATACATAGATTAGCCCGCCAACAATTTCACGTAAAAGCATGGCGCCTATTCCAAGCTTTGTACCATCAATTTTGGCAATCCTTATTCCCATAGCACGTTTACCTAATGTGTAACCGGCCCATAAGACTGGGAGTATGATAAAGTAAATGGGCTCAATAAATTCAAAGACAGTTTCTCTTTCCATGAAAAACTGACCGTACACGATTGAAGTCATGATCCCAACTGTAATCATTAATACAATTCCATCGACAAATAAAGCAATTAATCTAATCCAAAATCCAGCTGGGGAATCTAGTTGCTGCATGTAAAAACCACCTTTTTCTTTGAGATGTTACTTAATAGATTGAAAGTTTATGGATCTACTTTTACAATCGTTATTATTCTATTCTTGTTAATTTACAGTCATTCATCTGCCTTTACAATTCTAAAAATCTCGTTTGTTTCATCAGTTCGACTCTTAAAAAACCAACAGAAACTGACTCGCTCAACTTTCTTAAGACATTAGCAAATTATTTGACTAAAAGCATTATTTAGAGCGAGTCACCCCATCTTTAGTTTATTGAATGCGCAAAAGTTTAAAAGGTTGATACATTTGTCCACCTTTTGTCTCGGCTGTTACTTCATTAATTAGTTTCATTAAGTCTTGTCCATTAATTAATTTAACTGATTGTGAATGGATCTGTTCTTCGAAATCGCCTGTCGTAATGAAGAAAGCAATTGAAGCATTTGACTGTTCAAGTGATGACTCACATTTTCTGATTTCTTCAGGTGTGACGGTAATGTTTTTACCATTTTGGCAGACGACAGTTGCAAAGAAGTCATCAAACGAAACAATTAAATCTTCACAAGGCTTTCCATTAGGTTCTGTCACGAAGGCGTTATAACCCATTTGTACGAACAGGTCACTAATATATTGTTCAAAATCTTGAGAGGACATTTGTTTTAATTGTTCAAGCTCTCCATGTTTTTGTAAATACTGCCTTCTATATTCAATTACACGTGCCCGCTTACGCTCATTTAAGTAAGAACGAGCAAAATAGATCAACACGAGTACACCAGCTGTTGCAACCCACGCAATACCTGGAATGTTAAACGTCCATTTAAGTAAGTCAAATGTTAAAGCCGCTACGAATACACCTATTAGAATTGCGATTAATAGTGGATCTGCCTTTTTCTTTCTTTTATTCACACCTTTCACCTCAACAATATTATGTCCAAAAGAGATGAAATAACCCATTTTACCACTACCTTTGAGTAACATTCACACGTAAATTAACATAAACGGTGAGAATCTGAGAAGATTTTCTTTTTAAAAAGTCCTAAAACATAGTAGAATGTATGTGGTAATAAAGAGATTCAGGGGTGTTTAAAATGTTAGTTAAAGTTAACTTTATGCTTTCAATATCTGTTTTACTTTTAATTGTGTTAAATTATTTTACTAATACAGTAAACACGTCACCACTAATCATTACATCATTAATTGGTCTGTTAGTCTTATTAATTGGTGTTGAGAATTTTAAGTCCGGTTCAAAGTTTAATGGCGTTTCTTTCATGGTGGCATCCGCATTATTGTTTTTAGTTGTTGTATTAATAGCTTTAGGCATTGTCTAAGCTATAGGTCAAAGTAAAGATGATAATGCATACGGCAGTTTATATTAAATTGAGCATTACATTTTGGGCAATGTGTACCGTGGTTCATGTATTCACGAATTGTTAATTCATCTCCACATGAACCGCATAAAATTGCTTTCGTATCTCTTTCATCCTTGGCCCATTTCTCGATCGTGTGGCTCGTATGTTCCTCATGACACTTATAGCAAGGGTAATATTCTTTACAGCATTTATATTTAATCGCAATTCGATCAACCTCGGTGTTGTAATGGCTGCACCGCGTTTCTTGATCTATACTTCCAAATACATTTTTCCCATGTACAAGCATCATAACCTCTCCCTATTTTCTAAGCTTTCTAATTGATAATAAAATCATCCCAACTCCGGCTATGGAGAATAAAAGGCTGATATAAAAAAGGTATGTAAATCCGAGTCCTATAACGGCCAATACTGATGTCACAAGCATAACAAAGGTAAAGAAAGAGGATGTTTGTAGTTCTCTCATGGCTCGGCTTGTTGACTTACCTCGCATTCGATCTACTATTACTAAAATTAAGAACAAAACAATCCCCGTTACAATCATGGTAGTCCATACATCACTGATTAGTTCCATAGTGTTTCACCTTCCTCTTTTAATAATTTAACATACGATTCATATAGTTTGGGGACATTTCTTAATCCATTTGGTACGGCTCAGTGTGAAATTTGATTATTTCTCGGGAAATAGAGTGTTATTTGTCGAATAATTAACATATAACTATCTATTGTTTCAACGTAGCCCATTTTTCGTTTATAATAATAAGGAATATTCAAACAATTAAATTATTTAAGGGGGAAATACGAGTGATTGAATTTCCAAAGCCAACAGTAGAACAGTTTTTTCGTTCATATGCCATATCTAACTTTACTGTAAGTCCTAATGAAGATCGTTTATTATTTAGTTCGAATATAAGTGGAACGATGAACATTTGGGCGATGAATTTACCCGATCAATACCCATACCTTTTTGCTCACCAAGATGAATCTAGTAACTTTTTAAAATTTGATCCAGAAGGACGCTATGTTTTAGCAGGGTTTGACCGTGATGGTGATGAGAATTATCAAATCTATGCTGTCTCACCTGAAGGTGGTTTACCTCAACCTTTAGTTACAGGAGAGTCTGAAGAAAAGTATTTCTATTCTCATCTATCTGAAGATGGGGAACGTTTATATTACGTGACATCTAAGGACAACCCAAGTTTTCTAAACACGCGCGTACGAAACTTAGAAACTGGTAAAGATGACTTAGTGCATGAAGGCGAAATGGGCCCGACGCCACTTTCAGCTGTTTCAGAGGATGAGAAGTCGTTCGTTTTCTCAACAACTTTAGCGAATACATACTCAATAGCGTTCGTTAAGACAGAGGAAGGTGTTTTTGACTTAACGCCAGATCGTGAGAAAGTTCACGTTAGTGGTGGCGCTACATTCGTTGAAGATAGAGCAATCTATTTTGTGACAAACTATGAAAGTGAGTTTAATTATTTAGCAAAGTTTGACTTAACGGAAAAATCATTTGAAAAAGTGCTAGAAATTGAAAGTGAGAGTATTGAAGACATTAAGTATGACAAAGAGCGAGAGCAGTTTTATTTAGTGACAGAAAAAGGCGTAACAGATTATTTATATCGTTATGATGTTAAAAACGGAACACTAGAAAATATCGATGCGCCAGTTGATGTCATTGAAAAAGTACAAGTCGCTAAGTCAGGTAATGTCTATATTTTAGGTCGTAGTGCCGTTATTCCACACAATATTTTTAAATATAATGAGTCTGGTTGGAAGCAGATTACGGCTAATCGTGTGTTAGGTGTTAGTCCAGAAGAAATGGTAGACCCAGAAGTCGTCACATACGAGTCGTTTGATGGTATGGAAATTGAAGCTTTACTATTCCGTGCTAAGCCTGAGAATGATAATGGTCACACGGTCTTTTGGCCTCATGGTGGTCCGCAAGCAGCTGAAAGGAAATTTTATCGCGCCATGTTCCAATGTTTGCTTAACCGAGGTTACACCATTTTCTGCCCGAACTTCAGAGGAAGTACAGGTTATGGATCATCATTTGTTAAGTTAGTGGAACAAGACTGGGGAGAGGGACCGCGTCTTGATAATGTTTATGCTATTGAGTGGTTGTTTGAACAAGGTATTTCAAGCCCTGAACGACTATTTTTAGTTGGTGGTAGTTATGGCGGCTACATGGCACTACTCTTACATGGTCGTCATCCTGAATATTTCAAAGCGGTTGTCGATATTTTCGGCGTATCGAACTTATTTACATTCGTCAATTCAGTACCAGACCATTGGAAGCCTATTATGAAGCGTTGGTTAGGTGACCCTGAAAAAGATCGAGAGCGCTTTGAAAAGGACTCTCCTATTACGTATTTAGATGGAATGGAAAAACCGATGCTCGTTATTCAAGGGGCAAAAGATCCTCGCGTCGTCAAAGAAGAATCAGATCAAATTGTCGACAAGCTTCGAAGTGAAGGACGAGAAGTTGAGTATTTAGTGCTTGAAGATGAAGGGCATGGCTTCTCGAAAAAGGAAAACGAAATTAATGTTTACCAAACGATGTTACAATTTTTAGAGAAACATCAAACAGTTACTCAAAAAGTTTAACATCATTTTAAAAGGAGTGGGTCGTCATGTGGGGTTTATTCAGCTTTGATCGAGCGGATTATCCGTTTGAACTATTTGGCATTCCCCATATTGCGATGCTTCTTTTAACTTTTGTTGTCGCCGTTTATTTGTTTCTCAATCGTAAGAATATTCGTGAACAGAGTACGATCGTTTGGACATATAGTTTAGTCGGAGTTTTATTATTAGGAGAGGTTACGTTCCATGTCTGGTATTTCGCCCATGGAGAATGGGACATAACGGTTAACCTACCATTACAACTTAGTTCAATTTCGATGTATTTATGTGCGGCTATGTTACTCACAAAAGATTATCGGATGTTTGAGGTTGCTTTTTTCGTCAGTATGACAGGTGCATTGATTGCGATGATCACTCCAGAATTATTTTTTGGTTACCCACATATGCGGTTTTTCCAGTTTTTCATCTCTCATATAGCAATTGTTTTGGCTTGTTTATACATGTTGTGGGTTGAGCAATTCAAACCGACTTTTAGGTCAGTATGGAGAGCATTTGTAGCCCTTAATGTCATTGCTTTTGTCGTCTGGAACATTAATAATATATTAGGTTCAAACTACATGTTCCTAAATGGCAAACCTAGTAGTGCAACTTTTATAGATTATCTAGGTCCATATCCTTGGTATATTTTGTCGCTTGAGGTGATCGCGATTGGGTTGTTTTTATTGATTTATGGGTTTGTATATTGGACAGAGAATAAAGTAAAAAAGCAGAGTTAAGGGACTCTGCTTTTTTATATAAGAAACGGTCATACTTGTGAGCGTGAAGTCATATGTAGATATGTGAGGCGCTTATAAGAAAGGTGGTTTTGTAAGTGCATGAATTCGGTTATGCACAAGAGCAATCTAATGTTTTAAATGGTCATCGTATATTAAGAGTGACAGGGAAGGGCGTGATTGAAACTGAGTCTGATGTAGCGCAAGTAACCTTAACGGTTGTAACTAGAGATGAATCGTTATCTATCTCTCAATCCACAAATGCTGAAACGATGGATCAAGTTATTGGTGCGCTTTTGGAATTAGGGTTAACAACTGAACAAATTAAAACAGTAAGTTATACAATCTATCCACAATACCAGTATGTAGACGGAGAACAGCAGTTTATTGGCTATGAGGTGCGAAATAGTATTCAAGTGACCATCTATGACATTGGGGTAGTTGGTGAAGTTGTAGATGAAGCGGTTAGAAATGGAGTAAATGAAGTATCGGGATTGTCTTTCTCGGTTAAAGACCCACAAGCCGTTTATCGCTTAGCTTTACAAGAAGCATTGGAAGATGCGGTTCTTAAAGCTATGTCATTAACAAGTGCTATGCAAGTCTCACTTGATCCAACCCCGATAGAAGTTAATGAACAAGGTGCGCTTAGTGACCCGGTGACACCTTATACTATGACTCTTGAGCAATCCCAAACACTTACGCCTATAGAACCTGGAATGATTGAGGTAGAAGCTAACCTTATTGCGAAGTTCCATTATCACTCTTAGTTTGTAGAGTGATCATATCGAACGCAGAGAATCCTTCTCTGCGTTTTTTGTACAATATTAGTCCTATAAGACAATCCATGAATAAGGGTGTCTAACTACCTGATTTGATCTTAGTCTATATATTTAAAACATAAGCTCTAACATTCACCCCATCATCAGCCGGTTGGAAATCGTGTTCGGGTACTCGTTTGAATCCAAATTGTTCATATAATTGAATTGCTGACTTCATGAACTCTCCTGTGTGTAACCCCATTTTAGTATAACCTCTTTGTTTCGTCCGATTGATGCACTCTTGTACAAGTGCTTTGCCAATTCCATGACCTCTTCCTTTCGGTACGACGGCAAGCATTCTTAGTTCTGGGTATTGTAAGGCATCGATCCATTCGTAAGCATCTATTTCAGCAGGAAAAAGGACTACATTTCCAATTATTTCATCGTCTAATTGTGCCACGATTAAATCGACACCTTCTTTAGTGTCGTTTTCTGAAGATAATGTTCCTTTTAAAGCGTGCCAATGTTCATTGGTTAGTACTTGTGAATAAGGTTCATAAGCTTCTACCCGTTGCTGTCTAATTAACGGGATCTCTTCTCGTCTAGCATCTCTAATTATAGCTGTACTCATATTATGTCGGCTCCTTATATAAAAACTTACTCGGTAATTTACTTAGTATATCGCGTTCAGGACGTTCATTCCATGCACATAGGTCTGGGCCTTTCGGTAAAATTTTAGGTTTTGCGTAATCTGGATTAATCGTAATAGATAAGTGGTAATGCTTTTTGATCGCATCAAAGTCTGTCGTATTGCCAAACCCAGCTGTTTGATACAAATCACGAGCGTATCCCCAAAGGTTTTTGTACTCTCGGATCAAGTGTTTATTTGTGCTAAATGCCGTGTAATAAGCGGTATCAAAACGGACGAGTGTAGTAAATAAGCGGATATCAGCATCTGTAATATAATCACCTAACAAAAAACGGCTTTTTTCTAAATGTTGATTAAGTTGATCTAGTCTAGCGAACAATGTGTCATACGCTTGTTCATAGGCCTCTTGAGAATGCGCAAAACCACATTGATATACACCGTTATTAACGTCATGAAAAATTGTATCATTAAATTTATTAATTTGCTTTCGTAAATGTTCTGGGTATAGGTTCGGTGCATTCTCTTTATGATAAGGTGACCATACTGTCTCAAAATATTTTGTTAAGTTGAAGTAATCATTATTAACAACTTTTTTAGTTTTTAAGTCCACCATTGCAGGTACAGTAGGTCGGCCTGAGAAGCTTGGGTCTGAGTTTAAATATAATTCACTAATATAGCGGACTTTTAATACAGGGTCGATACAGTCTTCATCTAACGAAAACTCCCAATCAACACGGTCTATCTTAGGTCGCATTGGACTAGCTGTACCTAATGAAATAACAGTGTCTAATCCTAACAGTTCTCGAACAATCACTGCTCTGTGAGCCCATGGGCAGGCAGGTGACCATAACAATCGGTATCGTCCAGGCTCGATTGGTAATCCACTTTCGCTACTAAATGGTGTCGTGAAGCGGTTTTTTTGCCTTTGAAAAGACCCTTCTTGTGAAATTTCTTTAAGTTGTTTCACTGTTTTATGACATCCTTCCTTAAAATTTGGGTATGTACTAATAAAGAAGCAATACTACTATAATACAAACGTTACAATTTTATGACTTTCTTCTATAATTAAGTGGTTTTCTTTGAAAAGCACTTTTCCAAATGAGTACAGTATAGTTATAAAGTGTAAAGGGGGAGTTTGCATGAAAGTCATTTTAATTCATGGTTTTTTCCGTAGTGATAAAGATATGCACACGATGGCTAATTTTTTACAGAAACAAGGGTATGATTGCTTTACTCCCGATTTACCATTAACGTTCAATGAGTTTGATGTAATCGTGACACTTGTTGAGGATTTATTAGAAGGTGTCGTTCAGTCAGGGATTGGACCTGATGAGAAAGTGCATTTAGTTGGACATAGTACAGGTGGTTTAGTCATACGGAAATTGTTAACCGATACGAAGTACTTAGACTACATCGGCCGTTGCGTTTTAATCGGAACACCAAATAGAGGTAGTCAGCTGGCTGACTTAGCAAGTAAAGTTCGAGGTTATGTTAATGTATTTCGCACAGTTAGATCTTTAAGCACGGAGTATTTAGATAATATAGAATTTCAAAATAAAACAGGTATTGAAATAGGTGCTATAGCGGGTGATAAAAGCAACTTAGCTTTCAACCCATTTATCCCAGGTGATAACGATGGTTATATTGAGGTTGATTCAGTTTATTATCCAGGTCTGAAGGATTTTAAAGTTTTATCATACGGTCATCGTAGTATTCATCATGAGGAAGAGACGTTTAAACATGTAGATAATTTTTTTAAGCGCGGCCAATTTATTCATTAATATAAAAGTAAGCCATCAACCAAAAGGGGAAGGTTGATGGCTTTTATATATCTAACAAACTATTAGTCTTATAAGCTGTTATGTCTAAGTTGCGCTAGTTTGAGTGCGAGATTAAAAGATTTTGAAAAACGAAAAGATTGAACTTGATGGCTTTTCAACCTTTTTACTAGGCTGCGTGTATTGTTTTCTTTTATCTGTAACAATCGCTTCACGAAGCATGTGATGATCAAACATGTTATCGCCTCCTTATAGCGAATCCTTATCTTTCCATATTTAAGTATACCACCTTTTACCGATTTGTAAACATTTTGGCTACTGAAAAACTTAAAAAAGTTACATTTTGATTAAAGTGTCTAATTATATAAAACTTTCTGACAATAAACAAAGTGTAAAGTTGGACATTATGTTATAATATTCAGAAAACAAACAATAATTCAATAATAGGACAAAATGTCGATTTTTAGTGTTATTCATGTGTAGTATTTAGTCTTAATTGTTAATAGGCATGGGGAAATTATTTGGCGATTTGTAGGGTTATTTTGGCGTTCAAGGACGTTATTTGGCGCTCGCGGGGCCTAGCCGTTAGAGGAAATTATTTGGCGCTCAAAGGCTCTATTCTGGCGCTCAGGAGTATTTATTGGCGCTCACACTTTACAGTAGCGCCAAGTACTAGGTGTTTTTTTCGACCAAAGTTAGTGTTGTAATAACGCTAGTCATCTTTGTGAATAAATGGTAAAATAAAAATAAATTAACGAACGTATGTTTGTGTTTGTTGATGTTAAAATAATAGTAAGAAAAAATAAAAGGGTGATCGTGCGTGAAAATCTTTCATACAGCGGATTGGCATTTAGGTAAGCTTGTCCAAGGAGTTTACATGACGGAAGACCAACGATACATTTTGAAACAATTTGTTAACGAAATTAAAGAAGAACAACCCGATGTGGTCATTATTGCGGGTGATCTATATGACCGTGGAGTACCGCCTACAGATGCAGTTCATTTGTTAAATGATTGTTTTGCGGAAATTGTACTAGACTTAAAGATTCCGGTAGTGGCTGTGGCAGGGAATCATGATAGTCCAGGCCGTCTTAATTTCGGTAGTCAAATTATGAAAGATAACGGACTACATATAATTGGTGAGCTATCATCTAGTTATGACCCTGTCGTTATAAACGATGCACATGGGGAAGTACATTTTCATTTAGTCCCTTATTGTGATCCGAGTATCGTAAGAAATAAATTTAATGATGAGCATGTAAGATCTCATCATGAAGCAACTGAGAAAATAATTAATCACATGACGAAACATATGGATGAGTCTGTTCGCCATGTGTTTGTTGGTCATTTATTTGTCACGCCTCGTGGTGAAGAGAAGGAAAACACGAGTGATTCAGAGCGGCCTTTATCTATTGGTGGAGCAGAACATGTTGATGCCAATTTGTTTAAGCCATTTCACTATACGGCGTTAGGACACTTGCATCAGGCCCACCATGTAGGTGATGAAACGATCCGTTATTCAGGCTCACCGTTAAAGTATTCTATATCTGAAGAGAATCATAAAAAGGGCTTTTTAATCGTTGAAATGGATGGCGAAGGGCAAGTAGAAGTAGAAAAACGGTTACTAAAGCCGCGTCTGAATTTAAGGACGATTGAAGGGTATTTAGAAGATCTATTAAAACAAGATGTGAACGAAGATTATGTATTTGTAAAACTATTGGATGAACATACAGTTTTATTTCCAATGGAACAAATTAGATCAGTCTATCCAAATGCAATGCATATCGAAAAGCGGCTGCAAACTCAACAACGTACGAAGGAAGACGAACCCAAAATTGAAAGACATAAACTTTCAGACAAAGAGTTGTTTAAAGCATTCTATGAAGAGGTGAAAGGTGAGGCACCATCGGAAGAAGTTGAATCGATTATGGAAGACGTTTTTGAGGATTTGTTACAAGAAGACCGTTCTTAAGCTATTTAGAAAGGGGTTCGTACTATGAAACCATTAAAATTAACGTTAACGGCGTTTGGTCCATATAAAGACAAAGAGATCATAGATTTTGAGGAACTAGAAAATAATCGACTTTTCGTTATTTCAGGTAAAACAGGTGCTGGGAAGACAACTATATTTGATGGTATTAGTTTTGCACTTTACGGTGCAGCTAGTGGTGAAGACCGTGAAAGTGACCAAATGTTACGTAGCGACTTTGCGCATGATGATGTTCATACAAGTGCTGAACTATTGTTTGAGTTAAATGGAGAAGTTTACCGTATTTTACGTCAGCTTGGACATGTTAAACAAGGTAATAAAACAGCTACAGGTGATCGTTATGAATTTGTCAAAATAAATGGTAACAAGGAAGATCCATGTGTAGACCGACAAATTGTTTCAGAAATTAATAAAAGAGTCGAAGAGTTAGTTGGCTTAACGAAAGAGCAATTTAGACAAATTGTTATGCTCCCACAAGGGGAATTTCGTAAATTACTAACGTCTAAAACAGAAAATAAAGAGGAAATATTAAGAAGAATTTTCAAAACAGAGGATTATCAGAAGCTTAATGAACATCTTCGTCGTAAAAAAGAACAAGCGCAAAAGGATAGTGAAGAAGAGCTTAATATGCGTAATCACTATATAAAAGAAATTAGCGCAAAGTTACCGAACCGTGACGAGTCTTTATTATTTCAAGTCGTTAACCAAGAGTTTTATAACGTTAACCAAGTGATCGCTGGTATGGAAGAAGAAAAATCATTTTATCAAAAGCGTGTTGAACAACTAAGCAATGAAAAAGTGCAGCTAAGTAAGCACCAAGAAAAAGTAACTGCTCAGTACCATGAAGCTAAATCAATCCATGAGAAAGATCAAGAATTACAAACAAAGAGAAGTCAGTTAGTTGAATTAGAACGACAAGGGAAAGTAATCAAGGAAAAGGAAGAATCACTTGAGTTAGCAGAAAAAGCTAGCCAAATTGAGCCATATGAAGGACAGCTAGAAGAAATTAAAGGTGAAGTCGAGCAAAAACAGCACGCTGAAAACCAATTACAAGAGCAACTATTGAAGGCAAAAGAAGCTTTGGCTAAAGCAGAGACTACTTATAATGAAGAAATAAATAAAGAAACAGATCGTGAAAAAGCCAAGACTCGTTTACAACAATTAGAAGATTTATACCCAAAGGTTCAGTCACTAAAGCAACGAGAGGATAAGGTAAAGTACTTAGCTGAGCAATTATCACAAAGTGAAAAAGCTTTAAAACAATTGAAAGACAATTTACAGCAATTACAAATTAAAAGAGATGAAAACCAAAAACGCATCAATGAATTTGAAGGGGCTTTACAGTCACTTCATACGAAACAACAACAGTTGCATGAAGAAAGAGAAAAGTATCGTTTATTTAAAAACTATATAGAGCTTTTGAATGCTAAAGAAAGTTTAAACCAAAAGCTTCAACACTATGGTGAAGCTTTTAAGAGTAAGAAAAGAGATCAAGAGCAACTTGAACAACAATGGATTGAAAGTCAAGCAGCTGTACTAGCACATCAACTACATGACGGAGAGGCTTGTCCAGTTTGTGGTAGTTTAGAACACCCAAATAAGCAAATGAATACTAGTGAGGCACCAAGTAAACAACACTTAGAAGCTTTAAGAAAACAAGTGGATGAAGCCCAAGCAAATTACAGTCGATTGGAAGGGCAATTAGAAGCTAAAGAGCATGAGATTGAACAAGCAGAAGATCAAATTCGAAGTTCAGGAGAATCAACCGAGCAGCCTGAGCAAACGCTAACTAAAGTTCATGATTCAGGTGTCGAATTAGCAAATGAAGTTAAACGTTTAACCGATCAACAACAGCAGCTCGAACAAATTAAAGAAGAAACACAGTCAGTAGAAGAACAAATAATACAAGTTCAGGAGCAAAAAGAACATCATGAACACTATTATTACGATAGAAATGCTGATCACCAATCAGAAGAGAGAGCTTATTATGAGCAATTAGAAGTAATTCCAGAAGGGCTTCGTTCCATTAAACAAATCGAGGCTGAAATCGAATCGACTAAATCTGAGTTAAATCAATTAGAACAACAATGGGCACAAGCTCAAAAAGTTTTAGAAGAAGCTAAAAAGAATTTAACAACAATAGAAACAACTCTCCAGAGCACACAAACTCAGTTAGAAGAGCTAAAAGGAAAACGATTACGCTACGAAGAGATGTTTAAAGAGCAATTAGATCAAGCTTCATTTGATCACTTTAATGATTATCAACAATCTAAAAAAGCTGAGAGCGAACGTCAATCGTTAAAGCGCGAAATTGATGATTATAGACAATCAATCAAAGTGTTATCAGAACGGATTAATGAGTTAGAAAAGCAGTTGGAAGGGAAAGATAAACCTGACCTTAAAGCGTTAGAAGAGCAACTTGAAAATGTTAAACAGCAATATGAAGAAATATTTAATCATTACAATATGAATGTAAGATACTTTGAAGATCTTATTAATTTAAGGGAGAAGATTGAGCAAACTCATGAAGCCGCAGCTGAAAAAGAAAAGAAACTGAACCAATTGGCTGATCTTTATAACTTAGTACGCGGTCAAAATGAACAGAAGCTTTCATTTGAGCGTTACTTGCAAATTGAGTATTTAGAGCAAATTATAGAAGCGGCAAATGAACGATTGCGGAGACTTTCTAATGGACAGTATTATCTAGTTAGAAGTAACAGGCAAGAAGCTAGAGGGCGTCAAAGTGGTTTAGGACTTGATGTTCATGATGCTTATACAGGACAAGCTCGTGACGTTAAATCGCTATCTGGTGGTGAAAAGTTTAATGCGTCACTTTGTCTAGCACTTGGTATGTCGGATGTAATTCAAAGCTTTCAAGGTGGAGTGTCAATCGAGACAATGTTCATAGATGAAGGGTTTGGTTCGTTAGACGATGAGTCGTTAAATAAAGCAATTGATACGTTAGTTGACCTACAAAAGTCGGGTAGAATGATAGGGGTAATTTCACACGTCCAAGAGTTAAAGACTGCTATACCAGCCATTTTAGAGGTGAAAAAGACTAAGGATGGTTGTAGTGAAACAGAATTTGTTGTGAACTAGGACTGTTGTATGAAATCGAGCAAATGTTCGTTTATTTAGTTTAAATCAACTCATCCATTGTATATAATGAAGGTGAGCAGTGTTCCGTTTAAGCAAGGTGAGTAGGCCAAGCCTCCATGTCGTCTTTCATAGGCGAGAGAGGAGGTGATGCCTATGAGCGATCGAATATGGACGCTAATGTTAATAGTTATAACTATAACATTCGTCACCCTCGAAGCTCAGTTTATTGTCATACCATTTATGTTTTTCGTAAATGGTGGCAAAAAGAAACTACCTTGCTTATGCCGGAAGCAAGGTAGTCAGGAATCTTCATCAAGATAGTGCAGCCTACGCCTTGTACGGGCGGATACTGCTTATGGGGTAGGGTGTTAGTTGCACCCTATCTCTTTTTATTTTATGTTTTAACAAAAAATGTATACATAATCTTATACTTTAAATATAATGATGTTTTTCACTAATGTCAATTGAAGTACCTAATTTAATTTGTTTGAGAAATATTAATCAAACGTTTGATTAATATTAACGCTTCTTATAATTATACTTGTGCGTTTCGATATATTTTGTTTGCAGATCTTTTATTATTGCTTCTTTAATCATAGGTTCTAACATCTAATCGCCTCCGTTTTTTGTTCTAACTTAATTTTAAGGTAGAACGAGAGAACGCTAAACAGTACGGAGGTCGAATTATAATAGTGCTTCAGGCTGAAATAATAATCCTTCTTTTGCCTAAGTTGTGTAATAGTCTTCCAAAGCTGAACGCAACTTTCTCTTTGCGGCTTGTCCCCATCCTTTAACTGCATCAACTGTTGTATGTTCCTGCTCAGCAATTTCTTTCAAGGAGTACCCTTTTAATATTCTTTTTTCAATAAACAGCCATTGCTTATTACTTAAGTTTTGACGAACAGTCGTCCAAAAGTGTGGATCGAAATGTTCGATTTGTTTGTTAAACGCTATTTGGTGGTCTAAATATTCGTCAACCGTTTCTCGATCATGTACTCTTTTATGTTTACGAATCTTATCAATTAAGCGACTTCGAATGTGAATCGTAGCCATCTTGGGAAATGTCGGGTCATGACCATATTTCAGGTAAGCTTCCCATAATGCAGTAACCCCTTCTTGATAAAAATCACCTTCATAATCTTTAATGAAAAGCTTATGGATTTGATAATGAATCATATTGTTGTATTGTTTTAAAAGGTCTTCGAATTGCTCGTCTGTTAAATGGTTGTCCATAGTTTAAAACCTCAGTCACAGGACAGTTCAAACTCCCCATATACTTTTTTAAAAATGTTAAGTTGTTTTGTCACTTGGGCGAATAAAGTAAACTGGCAAGGAAGTTTGAATTTTCTTACAAAAAATTGATCGAATTTGTAAAAACAAGCTGTTTTTATCGCTTTTGTTGGTTTTTGATCGAATGTGTCTTAGGCTGTATAATTGGTCAAAATAACTCTCATATGTAAAATCGATCAAACAAGTAAAAAAGTGTTAAAAAAGCAGCCAACTGAAATGACAGTTGGCTGTTTTCATTAGACAAACGGGTAATCATAATTAAGTTCTTCATAAAATTGTACGTAATCTAAATAGATCATTAATAGTAGATACCAATTTCCGCTTTCAGGGTCTTCAACTACAATATGGTCTTTACCTGCCTCGCGTACGATTCCTTCAAATATCATGGCGTTCCACTCATCATTGTTTTCAAACGTCATATAAAATGTCGCTTGCTTTCCTTCATTCAGGCGCAAAATGTTCTCAATGAAAGAACGTTCACGTGGAATACCAGGTTGCGGCTGCGTAGGTTGTTGCGGTTGCATAGGCTGTTGCCCATTTTGCATCCACGGTGGCATCCCTTGACCAGGCCCCATGCCCCCCGGTTGTTGCATACCGCCTGGCTGTTGCATACCAGGCCCCATGCCACCTGGTTGTTGCATGCCCCCCGGCTGTTGCATACCAGGTCCCATGCCCCCCGGTTGCTGCATGCCCGGCCCTTGTTGCATACCACCCGGTTGTTGCATTCCACCACCATATGGAGGCATACCTCCGCTTTGTCCTTGTTGACCACCCCACGGTTTATTACCTGTTGGTTTGTAGTCAGGCCCTTTCTTGTCGAAACCTATACCAGGTGCTTTTGGTGATTGGCCATACTTAGGTGGCATTTTATCACCGTATTTTGGCTGGTGGCCTTTTTTATCCCCTGGATGTTTCTTGTCTGGGTACCACCCTTGTTTAGATTCCTTAGGATGATAAGGCTTCTTTGCGGGTTGCTTATGAGCATCCCCTTTTGGCTGTTTTGGTGTCTTGGATCTGTTTGCTTCACTTTGGTTTCTTTCATGATTGTTATTTGACTGATCCAAAAAATCAACCTCCCTCAATTATTTAAAAAATTAAATTAATAACTCTTAACTTAATGAATTTCAGGACATTCGCCCGGAAACGGCTCATAAAAACAATGGGCACCAAAGTCTCCAGCGTATGGCTGACCAAACCATTCAGGCGGACAATCTCCTGGAGGTCTGAAAAACCATAGTGAAAATCGTCCAGGATGAATCCGGTCACCTTGAACTGCTCTTCTCGCAAGGCGAATTTCCTTTTCGCGTGCACGTTGATAAAAATAGGACTCTTGAATAGCTTCAAATCCACCAGGGGATTGATAAATCATATCTGGTAAAGATCGAACTTCTTCAAAGTCTAGGCAATCTCCTATGACTCGATTAACGCCAACGTTTCCAACTAAGAGCATACCTTGTTCTCCGTCCTCTTCGGCCTCGGCACGCATGAGGCGGGCGAGTTCTCTAAGCTGCGCATCTGTATAAGATATAAGTGCCAATTAACCACCACCTCTTTTAATCAATATCCATCACTATTTCATGTATATGTAGAAGTTGGGAAATGATGATTGCCTAAATGAAGAAATTTGTCTGGACAAGTTATAAAGTCGTATATTTTGTAGGACATGTTTTCAGACAAAGCGGGGGAGCGGAAAAAAAAGCCTTAAGTCAACGAGTGACTTAAGGCTTTTAAAATATACTTTTTATACATGCATGACTTTTTCTAACTCTTCACGTTCTTTGCGATGTCCAATATAGAAGGAGCCAAACTCTGCAAAGCGAGCGCTCACTTCATCAAAACGCATTTCATAAATTAATTTCTTAAATTGTAATGTGTCATGGGCAAATAATGTTACGCCCCATTCCCAGTCGTCTAAACCTTGACTTCCTGTAATGATTTGGCGAACGTGTCCAGCATATTTACGACCTGTCATACCATGTGTATACATTAGCTTTCCACGGTCTTCTTTAGACATCATATACCAATTGTCATCACCATCACGACGCTTGTCCATTGGATAGAAGCATACGTGATTCCATTTAGGTAAAATAGGCTTTAATCGCGCTTGAATTTCTGGGTCTGTGTCTGGGTCTTTTCCTTGTGCCATATAAGTTGAAAGTTCAACAACAGACACGTAAGAATAAGGTTGTGTAAAGAACTCAGCCATTTTTGTTTTATTAAGTGATGTTTCTAACTCTGTTAACTCTTCCATTGTTGGTCGAACGTTTAAAAATAGTAAGTCTGCTTTATGGCCGACAACTGTATAAAAACCAAAGCTACCTAGCTTGTCAGATTCAACATCTTGCCACGACGCCATTAAGTGATTGAGTTCACTAATAGCTTGTTCGCGCTCTTCTGTACTTGCTTTTTTCCAAGCTGTCCAATCGACTTGTCTAAAGTCATGTAGCATATACCAACCATCTAAAGTTTCTACTGCTTCTGGCATGTATGTCACTCTCCTTAAGTCTCTTGTATTGTTTCCAACAATAATATATCACAAGCTGCATTAGAGGTTAAAAGATATGGTTATGAACGTTTTGTTAACGAAAGGTCTTTATTGCGTTTTTGCATTAACTCTTGCCTTGATTCATACCAGTTTAATTCTTGCTCGTTTAACGGCTGGTGAATAACATCAATTTGTTCAGAACTGAGGCGATTTAAAATTTGCTCTTTTATTTGTGAGACGGTTATTTTTTTATTTAATAATTGTTCTAGTGATGCCATTACTTCTGGGTTAACGTTAGGATAATTAAATTTCGTTTGTTCACCTTTTAAAGACTTGTTGTAAAACTGCTTGAGTAGTTCTGCACGTTCGCTCCCATCGCCTTCAACACATAAATAAATTTGTACAGCTGACCCATTTTTCACTCGTCTCTGTGAGATGCCGGCAAATTTTTTTCCATTAATACTTAGATCATATGAGCCGGGGCAGTACGACTGTTCGATTTCATAAGCTTCAATTATTGGCTCTTCATCTTGGAATAACCATTTTATGAATTCGACCATTGCTTCATACCCATCATGTATGTCGCTTTGCTTTGTGTCAGGGAAAATTAAAGATATGTTTAACACCCCTTCATCTAACGCAACAGCAAGACCTCCAGAATTACGAATGATCACATTATAACCTTGTTCACTTAAATAATGAACGCCATCTTGTATATGCGGTAAACGACTGTCAGGAATACCTAAAACGATTGTTGGTTCATGAACCCAATAGCGCATAACGGTTTCCATTGACTGACTGACAGATAAGCAAAGGGCATCATCAGTTGCGAAGGACTGTGAAATGGTTGATAGGCTAGGATCACTATGATCTATAAACCTTATTTGATTAATGTCTAACAATTTATGATTCATCTCAGATCGTTCCTCTTCATATAAGCTGTCTTATATTATAACAAATCGTTGCAAGAATAGAAAAAGCACGGGTAAAGAAACAGTTACAAATTACTCGGTATAAGTGCTAAAATAGAAACAATATTAAGAAAAATTGAAGGTGATTAAATGAAAAAGTTATTATTAACAGGATTTGAACCATTTTTAAATTTTAAACTAAACCCAACGATGGAAGTCGTTAAGCACTTAGATGGAGATACGATTAATGGTTATGAAGTTGTGACTAGAGTATTGCCAGTTGATTTTTCAACGAGCGGGAAAAAATTGCTTAAAGCAATTGAAGAAACTAAGCCTGATGCGATTGTGTCACTTGGCTTGGCTGGAGGTAGGGCCAAAGTAACGCCTGAAAGAATTGCGATTAATTGTAACGATGGTGGAGAACCGGATAATCATGGGCGTATTCCAAGTGGAGAACCAATTGTTGAAGGGGGATCTGATGGGCTGTTTGGTACGTTACCGATTCATAAAATGGTAAATGAGTTAAAGGAAAAAGGGTATCCAGCTGAAATTTCTAATTCTGCCGGGACATATTTGTGTAATCATGTTATGTACCAAACTTTAAATTATATTGAAAAACAAAATAAAAGAATTCCAGCTGGGTTTATTCATATACCGGCTTCTCACGAGTTGGCAATAGAACATGGGAAAGTACCTAGTTGGTCACAAACAGATTTAAATGAAGCGGTTTCAGTTTGTTTAACTTGTATAAAGGATGAACATTAATGGATTATTCATTACACCCATTAGGTAATCAAGCTTTAATTATTACGTTCGGTGATGAAATATCAAAAACATTGCATGAGAAAGTAATAGCAACTTATAAAAGTTTGAAGCGTGCTCACATTCCATATGTGACAGACCTAGTTCCTACATACCGTTCTGTGGCTGTTTATTATAATTGGCGAACGGTGTCATACTTTGAGGTTGAACAATGTGTTCAAGATATATTGAAAACTGTTCAATTAGAAGAAGGTTTAAGAGAACAAAAGGTTATTAAACTACCTGTCTGTTATGAGGGTGAGTTTGCCCCAGATCTTCAATCATTAGCTGAGTTTCACACGATGTCTCAACAGGAGGTGATTGAACGACATAGTGACCCAAATTATTTAGTTTATATGGTAGGCTTTTTACCTGGTTTTCCGTATTTAGGTGGATTAGATGATAAACTTGAAACACCACGCTTACAAACTCCGCGTGCAGAAGTACCCCGAGGTAGTGTAGGCATTGCAGGTAAGCAAACAGGGGTTTACCCAGTGTCATCACCAGGAGGTTGGCACATTATTGGCAATACACCGATCAAACTGTTTGATGTTAAACGAGAACAACTTGCTTTGTTTGAAGTAGGTGATCAACTGAAATTCTACTCAGTAACACGTTCAGAGTACGATTGGATTGATGAGAAGGGGCGTGTTGAAGACTTTATTCACTAAAGGTGGGGCTAAGTTTGAAAATTGATATTAATGCTGATTTAGGAGAGAGTTTTGGCCAGTACACTTTGGGTGATGATGAGAAGCTGATGGGTGTTATTACATCAGCTAATGTTGCTTGTGGTTATCATGCTGGGGATTATCGCACGATTCCACAAGCGATTAAACTGGCAAAAGAGGCTAACGTAGCTATAGGGGCTCATCCTGGATATCCAGACTTACTCGGGTTTGGTCGACGAAACATGGACATTCCGGCTGAAGAAGTTTACCAGTTAGTCGTTTATCAAATTGGAGCAGTAAAAGCTTTTTGTATGGTTGAAGGCATTCAATTACACCACGTTAAACCACATGGTGCTTTGTATAACGAAGCGGCTAAAAATCGAAACCTAGCATTAGCGATCGTACAAGCAGTAAAAGATGTTGATCCACAATTAGTGTTGTATGGTTTGGCTAATAGTCAATTAATTGAAGCGGCTAAGAAGCTAGATTTAGCATACGCTTCTGAAGTATTTGCAGATCGTACGTATACAGAGGAGGGTCTTTTAACTTCCCGTCAATATGATGGTGCAGTGCTTACTAGTCTAGAATCAATTAAAAAACAAGTAAGTGAATTGATTTTCGAAGGAGTAGTGACGACTGCTACAAATAAGAAGATACCAATGCAAGCAGATACTCTTTGTTTTCATGGGGACGGACAGTCAGCTTATCATCATGCTAAAGCTATACGTGATATGTTAGAAGCAAACCGTGTTAATGTGCAAGCAATTAATTATTAATCAAACGTTTGATTAAAATGTTAGGTGATGTGAATGGAACAATTAATTCAAGTCAGTAAACCAGGTTTGTTTCTATCTGTTCAAGATTTAGGAAGGCCTGGTTATCAACATTTAGGTGTGCCAGCCTCAGGTGCAATGGATCGTTATGCTTTAATTATGGGAAATCGCCTATTAAATAATGAAGATGGTTTTGCCGCACTTGAGATTACGTTTGGTGGCACTGAATTGACTTTCAAATATGATACTGTCATTTGTGTCACGGGTGGGGATTTAGCAGCGCATATTGACTATGAACCTGTTCCTTTATGGGAAACGATCAAAGTTCAACAAGGGCAGCAATTAATTTTTGAAAGACCAATCCAAGGTATGAGGGCTTATCTTTGTGTTGCTGGAGGCATACAGTCAGAGGTGTGGCTAGGTAGCCAATCTACTTTTGAGAAAGGAAAAATGGGTAGTAGGTTAGTAGAAGGAGACGTTGTTAAAGTAGGTCAAGTTGAAGGTGATCAGCCTTCTTTTAGTTCTTTGCGTCGGGATTTACGCCCTATACTAACGAAAAAAGTGACATTAAGGGTCATTGCAAGTCAGATGGAACTCGAGTTCACAACTGCTTCTGTATCAAAATTCTATCAATCTAGTTACGTATTTAAAAAAGGTGACCGTATGGGGTGTATGTTAGAAGGCGCCCCTTTAGTCCATAATAGTACGGCTGATATCGTGTCGGATGTTGTTACTTATGGAACCATTCAAGTTCCAGCTGATGGTCAGCCCATGATTTTGTTAGCTGACAGTCAAACAACTGGTGGTTATACTACTATAGGCACCGTTATTTCTGCTGACCATTGGAAACTTGCCCAAATGGCTCCAGGTACAACCGTTCAATTCGAAAAAGTGTCAGTTGAAGAAGCGGAGTGGTTGCAACAATTATGGCAACAATTTTAATTATGATTAGATTTAAATAGAGAATCTGTTTTATTTAAACTCGAAAAAAGCTATAATAATTTTAAGATGTAGAGATTGATAGAAAGGTCGGGAAAAATGGCATATCGTGATGAAAAATTACATGAAGAAAAGGTGTTTAAAGACCCTGTTCACCGCTATATTCACGTCCGTGATCGAGTGATTTGGGACTTGATTGGTACACCTGAGTTTCAGCGTCTGAGACGAATTAAACAATTAGGTACGACGTATTTAACTTTCCACGGTGCAGAGCATAGTCGTTTTAATCATTCTTTAGGTGTATATGAAATTGTGCGCAGAATTATTGAGAACTTCCGTGACCAACCATTTTGGGATGATGATGAACGCTTATTATGTTTGTGCGCTGCGTTGCTTCATGATTTAGGGCATGGACCGTTTTCTCATTCGTTTGAGAAAGTATTTGATTTGGATCATGAAGACTTTACGAGAGCGATTATTCTAGGTGATACGAAAGTTAATGAAATTTTACGTCGTGTAGATGAAAACTTTCCCCAAGATGTTGCCGATGTTATACATAAGACATATTCAAATAAATTAGTAGTCAGTCTCATCTCCAGTCAAATTGATGCTGATCGAATGGATTACTTACAACGTGATGCATACTTCACTGGAGTAAGTTATGGCCATTTTGATATGGAACGCATATTACGTGTCATGCGTCCTATGGAAGATCAAATGGTTATTAAAGAAAGCGGTATGCATGCTGTAGAAGACTACATTATGAGCCGATATCAAATGTATTGGCAAGTTTATTTTCATCCGGTAACGCGAAGTGCGGAAGTTATATTATCTAAAATTTTACATCGAGCTAAAGAATTATATATAGCCAATGAATATGAGTTCAAGCTGAAACCGACGCACTTTGAAAGCTTCTTCTTAAAAGAAGTGAGCTTAGAGGACTATTTAAAGTTAGATGAGAATGTGGTAATTTATTATTTCCACATATGGAAAGAAGAAGAGGATGCAATCTTATCTGATTTGTGTCGTCGATTTGTTGATCGCGACTTATTCAAATATGTTGAATTCGATCCTGGTAATCAATATAAAGAGCTAATCGACTTAAAAGAGTGTTTTAATGAGGCAGGAGTTGATCCTACCTATTATTTAGAAGTGGATTCTTCATCTGATTTGCCGTATGATTTCTATCGACCTGGTGAGGAAGAAGAACGTCTTCCAATTCACCTACAATTACCGACAGGTGAGTTAAAAGAGCTATCACGTCAATCTGATATAGTTGAATCGATATCAGGTAAGAAACGAACAGATCATAAATTATATTTTGCTAAAGATTTAATAGAGCAACTTCCAGAAGAAAGCGACATCAAGAAGCGGATATATGAAATTTTGAAAGGGTAAGGAGTTGTGTTCATGTTAGAGGATCACGCGAGGCTAATGGCGTTTTTTGAACAAGCACAAGAAGTAGTAGGTCGTAAAAGACTGCAAAAAATGGTGTATATCTTAAAAAAGTGTGGCTTTGATTTTTCTGAGCGTTATTCATTTCATTTTTATGGTCCTTATTCTGAAGAATTATCTACACGAATTGAAGAGCTTTGTAATTTAGGTTTCTTAGATGAAGCGAAAGAAAAAGAAAAAGGCTATTATCAATATCGTTATCATTTAACAGACCGTGGTGCAGGCTTCCTAAGTGAATCTGGTGTCACGACATCGAATATGGGCTCAGTTATTCAAAAAATGGACGAACAAAGCTCAAAATTTTTAGAGTTAGTATCGACAATGTTGTATTTTGATAACTTCTCTAAAGAAGAAATAGAAGATAAAGTGCGTACAGTTAAAAGCCAACAGAACTATACTGAAGCGGATTTTGAAGAAGCATGGCGCTTTATTCATGATATGAAACACTAGTATAAAGAAGGGGTGGGTAACCTCTTCTTTTTTGTATGGAGGATTTTTAAAGATGATGAATGTTATTGCGTATTTAGCTTACTTATTAATTCCGCCTATATTGGTAGGTGTTGTCGTCTTCATAATAGTTGATGTTATTAGATGGCCTAAACAGATGTATTCGTGGTTTATTTTAGCTGGGTTGGTGGCTGTAATCTTTCTAATATTATCAACATGGTTTTAAACTTGGCTTTAGTCTAATTCCCCTTCCGTTTTCATAAAATATGAAAAACAGTTGATGGTGGAGGGGATTTAGTTGAAGAAACTGTTAGGTCGACCAACGTCTTTATTAATTATTATTACAGTGCTAGTCTTTGCTATGTTTTTACAAGTTGGATCGATGAGTACCCTTCCCGGACAACAGGTAGATTCCGTGAACCGAGCATTACCATTTATGGTTTTGTTAATCGGTTTATTTTTTTACTTAGTCTATTTATGGTATGAATTTTTGCGACCGTATGTATTAGGTCATTGGTTAATTATATCGGCGATTTTTGTATCAGTTCATTGGGGTATTGCGATCAGTTACCAGCAGAAATCTATTGAAAAATATCGTCAGCAAATAATAGATTTATTCGAAAGTCAGTTTGGTTACATTGATTGGGATTATATTGATTCTGTGTCAACATTATTCTTATCTAGTCATATGAATCACCAATTGTATAATGTTAATACATTTCTTATGTATATGAGTCTGTCTTTTTTTACTGCGATTGTTTTAGTCTATAAATTAGGTGAGTAAAACTGGTGTGGACAAGCAAGATGTTTGCGCTTATAATATGAAACATTTACGATGAAATTAATAGACTTAATATAGGAGTGACATAGTTATGGATCGTCAAATAAAAATCGTAGGTGTTTGCGGTAGTTTACGCAAAGACTCAGTTAATAAAAAATTATTAGATTTAGTTAAAGCAATGCTTCCAGAGAACGTTGAATATGAGTATGCAGATTATTCAGATGTTCCAGTATTTAATGAAGATATAGAAAAACCAGTTCCTGAAAGTGTACAAAGGTTAAAAGACCAAATTGAAGGTGCAGATATTGTTTTGTTTGCTACACCTCAATATAATGGTTCGTACTCAGGGCCTTTAAAAAATGCAATCGATTGGATGACTAGACCAGCTGGAGATAATTCAATCGGAGGAAAAGTAGCTGGTGTGATTGGTGGTACACCAGGACAGAGTGGAACGATTCAAGCACAGCTTCATTTACGTGAAGTGTTAAGCCACTTAGGTGTTCAAGTACCTGCACAACCACGTGTTATGATTAGTGGTATTTATGATATGTTAGATGACAATGGTAACCTTCATTTGCCGGAATTCGAGGTTGAAAATTATAAAAAGATGCTAGATGCACTATTTGTTCAAGTTGAAGCAAAATTAGTTCGTGCATAAGCTTAGTGAAAGTCGAATGGATACGATCCGTTCGGCTTTTTTTGTGGCTCTAAAATATTTGTTAGGGAGAGCGGATCGCCTGGTACCAACGGTTCAGGTAAGAGATACACAACCTTTTAAGTGAAAAAATGTACAGCTACGTTGGACGCTTTTACCC